>VXWP01000023.1 GCA_009835325.1 Gemmatimonadota bacterium
CCCTTTCCAGGTAGGCCGTCCGGTGGCGGTTGACGACGTCTTCGACCCGGCTCATGGCGATCCGGCTCCTGTCCTTCGACGAGTCGCCGGTTATCCTGACATCGATATCGTCCGTGTTTCCCACTTCTCGGGCAGCGAGTTCAACCAGGAGATCCAGCCGGCCGTCACGAATCGCGTACTCGGCGGCTTGCAAATCTGCGGCCGACACGCCGATCGCGCGTTCTGCGCGGTCCACGAAATCGGCACGTTCTGCGCTTTCCATGCCGTCCGCGGGTTCTGCGCCGGCCACGCGGTCCACGTGTTCCAGGCGGTCCGCGGCCTCGATTTCGCGGACGAGGGCAGCGTCTGCTCCCACGTCGCCCACGATCATCACGCGGGCCGTGAAGTTCTCCGTCTGGCCGATGACGAAGGACAGCCCCGTGTAGGCCAGCCAGAGGAAGACCGGGTACATGAACAGGGGTACCAGGACGACGTTGATGACGATGGAACGTTCGCGCAGGGCGCCGCGGAGTTCCCGGAGGAAAACGAGCCCTGTATCGGTGAGATTGAGCAATACGAGATCCTGTTCGCGGGACGGTGACCGGCTACTGAAAGGACCGGCGGACCCAGTCCCCGGCGTCGCGTACGACCTTATCGGGATGCAGGCGGCTGCGGGCGAAATGCCCCGTCGTGCTGCGCAGCGTCGGCTGGCGCGCATCCTGGTAGCGCCAGTCCATGCTCCACCTGACCTGATCGGTGCGGTTGGGAAGTCCCTGGTGGTAGAGCATGTTATGGAAGAGGACGATGTCTCCCGGGTCCAGTTCGATGGACACGGCCTGGTCCACGTAGGGCGCCAGGTCCTCCTGCGTGATTTCGAGGTAGTATTCGCGGTTTTCGTGCCGGGCCATGCCGATCCGGTGCGTGCCGGGGATGAACTGCATGCACCCATTGTCCTCGCGGGCGGGGACCAGGGGGGACCATACGTTGATCATGCGCAGGGCGTCCACCGTTTCCGCGCTGTGATCGCCGTCGCGGTGGACCTTGTAGGTATATCCCCCGTCCTGGTGCCAGAGGACGAGCGTCGGGGCGTGGTCGGGCAGCTTGGGGCGGATGGAGTAGTTCGGGTACAGCCGGAGCTCGTCGCCAAGGAGGGTTTCCATAATGTCCAGTAGCGGCGCGTGGAAGAACACCTCGTACATGCCCGCCAGGTGGAGCTCCTTGCGGAAGATGTGGGGCGCGTCGTCCGGGACGTCCTCGCAGATCCGGGCCAGGCGCGTCTCGAAGGGCGCATCGCCGTGGTCTTTCGAGATCTTGCCCGCCGCCATCAGCCGGTCCGCGAACCTGTCCACGAGTTCGCCAGCGTCGCGCCGGGCCGCCTCCACCACCCTGTCGGGATAGAACCCCTTCAGGATCACGAATCCCGTTGTTTCGAACCGGTCCAGGTTTGTATTTATCTCTACTGCCAAGCCAATGGTCTCCTGCTTCCAGTGATCACCTGCACATGTTTACCTGCACACGTTTCGGTTCCTTCAATCTTCCTCGCGCCGCCGCCGTTTCTTCCGTTTGTGCACTTCCGCCCGTAGAATATACTCGATCTGGGCGTTCACGCTACGCAATTCATCCTTAGCCCAGGCGTTGAGGTCATTCCAGAGCTCGGTGTTGATTCGCAGCAGCAGGGATTTCTTCTTATCCGGCACGATCGCAAGTTTCCCTGTAGCCCCAGCGTCAGTACAGCGAACCAGTATTGACGATAGGCTGCGTGGACGATTCGCTGCAGAGCACGGTGAGGAGATTGCTCACCATGGCGGCCTTGCGTTCTTCGTCCAGGTCGACTACATGCTGGTCCTTCAGTCTTTCCAGGGCCATCTCCACCATGCCCACCGCGCCGTCCACGATCTTCTGGCGGGCGGCGATGATGGCATCGGCCTGCTGCCGCTGCAGCATCACCTGCGCGATTTCCGGGGCGTAGGCCAGGTGGTTGATCCGCGCTTCCGATACCGAAACCCCGGCCGCGGCGACCCGTTCCCGTATTTCGTTGCCGAGCGCTTCGGACACTTCCTCTATGGAGGACCTCAGGCTGGCGGTCTCCCCCTCGGTCAGATCATAGGGGTAGCTGGTGGCCAGATGACGAATGGCCGATTCGGACTGTACCTGTATGTATTCGACAAAGTCGTCCACATCGAAACTCGCCTGGGCCGTATCTTCCACGCGCCAGACCACGACGGCCGAGATCTCGATCGGGTTGCCGTTTTTGTCGTTCACCTTCAGTCGCTCGCTGTCGAAATTCCTGGCTCGCAGGGAGATCTTCGCCTTGCTGTTGAGGGGATTCACCCACCAGAATCCCTGCTCCCTCACCGTCCCCGTGTATTTGCCGAACAGCGTAAGCACACTGGCTTCGTTCGGTTCCAGCGTGAAGAATCCCTTGAAGCAGAATCCCAACACGGCGAGGGCCGGTATGAAGATAAACACCAGCAGGAGCACGTCCCGGACGCTCATTTCCTGCTCCAGTACGGGTGGATTGAACGTGATGACCCAGTCCATGACCACTAACGTCAAAGGAAACAGGACGATCAGCCAGACCAACGCCCTCCAGCCGCTGAATTTCAACGGGCTTCGTTCCGTAATCATTGCTTTCCTCCTCCAAACATCGGTCGATAGGAT
>VXWP01000024.1 GCA_009835325.1 Gemmatimonadota bacterium
GGCCGATGCCCACGAACAGCAGGACGAAGCCGAAGAACTCCACGTCGCTCGCGATGACCGTGGCCAGGCCGATGCCCACCAGGAGTACGACGAATAGAGAAGGCACGCCTGAATCCTGCTTTTTTGCTTCGATGTAGATCCCTTTCTCGATCATCGCCATGCGTTCATGGTGTCTGATTTCCCGTCCTCTTCTCAAGTACCCCAGTAACGCGCAGATGACGCCCAGTCCGAAGGGGATGGCGATGGCAACGATGGCTGCCTCCTCATAGTCCAGATTCGCGAGGACAACGACCATGACGCATACGCTGACGAAAAACGCTGCCCAGGCCTTCCAGTTATCCATATCCTGCCTCCGATCGGAGATCGCCCTGCCTGTCAACCACCCTGACCTGACCTGCTTCTCAAGGTTTCGACACGAAAGTCGATCGTTTTGTTTCAGAAACTAAAAGTTAAATTGATTTGTCGTTCCCGCCATAAGAAAAGCATGACCGTATGCTGAAACATTTGTAGATTCCCGATAGTCATATAAGCAATAGGGATACCGACCGGGATCCCTGTGAGGGGTCGAATCTGTCGGGCGAAACGGCCCTGTTCATGGCTGTGATGCGCTTGAGACAGGATGAGGCGACCCATGGATTTGAGCGATGAGGAGCTCGTCGCAAGGGCCCGGGAGGGAGACCGGCCGGCCTTCGCCCGTCTCGTCGAGCGGCACAGCGTTTCGGTGTTCAACCTGACGTTGCGGATCGTCGGAAACCGGGAAGACGCGGAAGAGGCCGCGCAGGACGTGTTCGTCCGGGCATTCAGAAGTCTCGACCGGTTTCGCGGGGATTCCAGGTTCTCTACGTGGCTCTATCGCATCGCCGTAAACGTGAGTCTGAGTTCGGCGCGCCGTTCCCGGCGGGATCTGTCCACTACTTCCCTATCGGAGCCTGAAGACGACGAGGACGGATTGCCGATGCAGCTGCCCGATCCGTCGGCGGACCCCGCTGAACGGTTCGAGCAGGCTGAATTCAGGGATCACGTAAGAAACATGGTGGCGTCGCTTCCGCCTATTTACAGCGCGGTGATTTCGATGTATCATATGCAAAGCCTGTCTTACGACGAGATCGCGGAAGCGCTGGAGCTGCCGATCGGCACCGTCAAGGCCCGGTTGTTCCGCGCCCGCGCCGCATTGCGGAAGCTGATCTACCGGTCCATCGAGCCCGATACGCTGAGTTAGGCTGGACCCGGCAACCCCGGTACAGAACGATCATGAACTGTGAATCTGCACAAAGAATGGTGTACGAGGCGGTCGACCGGGCGCTTTCCCCGGAAGAGCGCCGCCTGTTGGATGGCCACCTTGCCGGCTGCGAACGCTGCAGGTCGGAGGCGGCGGTTCTCGACGCGTTGATCGAGACGGTCGAAACGGCCCCGGCCGCCAAACCCACCGAAGCCTTCCTGTCCAACGTGATGGCGCAACTGCCCGCGCCTTCGCGGTCATCGTGGTTCGCGCCGGCCCTGGTCTTTCCCCGTCTCGTGTTCGCCTTTACGCTGGCCGCCGCCGCACTGATCTGGCTGTACCGTGCGTCACTCTTTGAAATCGTGGGAAGCCTCCCGCCCGTTCAGACGGTATCCGGGCCGGTGACGACCTTTATTCAGGATTTCCAGGCATACCTGCAAGCGCAGGCGGGCGCAGTCCTGACCCAATTTCCGGTACCGGTTTCCGCTTCGGTCGAATGGGGTTCCTTGCTGTTGGTCGCCACCACACTCGCGGTCGGCTACCTGCTCATACGCGCGGCCGAGAACCTGCATGTCGGCCGATCGAGCTTCCGGATCGATAGACGGTACTGAAATGCCTGCCCGCACGGGCTGAACAACCGCCGAGCATCCTGCCCCGGCACCCCCGCTTCTCACCCGAGAACCGGGCCGTTCCCATCCCGCATACCTGTTGACATTCCGCGCCTTAATCGTTTTATTTCACCCTGTTGCATACGGTTTGCAAAGGCGGCGGATTCCCCTGATATCGGGATGACCGGACGGTTTCCACATGTCGACGGAACACATTCGCAACTTCTCCATCATCGCGCATATCGATCACGGCAAATCGACGCTGGCGGATCGCCTGCTGGAGATGACGGGCACCGTGTCTCCCCTGAAGATGCGTGCCCAGATGCTCGACAATCTCGACCTGGAGCGGGAGCGGGGCATCACGATCAAGGCCCACGCGATCCGCATGTCCTACGATGCACCGGACGGACGGTCCTTCGCGTTGAATCTGATCGATACCCCCGGACACGTCGATTTTTCCTACGAGGTCTCCCGGAGCCTCGCGGCCTGTGAGGGCGCGCTCCTGATCGTGGACGCCGTACAGGGCATCGAGGCGCAGACGATCAGCAATCTGTACCTGGCCCTGGAGAACGACCTGACCATCATCCCGGTCATCAACAAGATCGATCTGCCCAACGCGCGGGTCGACGTCGTGACGGGCCAGATCGTGGATCTGCTGGGCGTCGACCCCGATGAAATCGTATTGACCAGTGCGAGGGACGGAATCGGTGTCGAAGCGGTACTGGAGGCCATCCTGGACCGTATCCCGCCCCCGGAACCCGACGATGGTCCCTTGCGGGCCCTCATCTTCGATTCGATCTTCGATCAATACCGGGGCGCGGTGCCTTACGTACGCGTCGTGAGTGGCGAAATTAAGCCGGGCATGCACATCAGGATGTGCTCCAACGACAAGCAGTTCGAAGTCGCCGAGACCGGAGTGCTCCGTTTCGACAAGGCGCCCGTGGATGCGCTCACGGCCGGGGAGGTCGGTTATCTGATCGGGAATATCCGCAACGTGGCCGACGCCAGCGTGGGTGACACGGTTACCGACGCCGCCCGGCCCTGCGACGAGCCGCTGCCCGGCTACCGGGAGGCCAAGTCCATGGTGTTCAGCGGGCTCTACCCGACGACATCGGAGGATTACGAACCGCTGAAGGAGGCCCTCGAGAAGTACCAGCTGAACGACGCCGCCCTGGTGTATGAACCCGAGACGTCGGTGGCCCTCGGATTCGGCTTTCGCTGCGGATTCCTCGGTCTGCTCCACATGGAAGTCGTGCAGGAACGGCTCGAACGGGAGTACGGGCTCACGATCCTGGCCACCATGCCCAGCGTGGAGTACCGGATCACGACCACCGCCGGCGAAGTGCTCATGGTGGACAACCCGGCCGACATGCCCGATGCCACGTACATCGACGCCGTGGAAGAGCCGTTCATCCAGGCCCAGATCGTCGTCCCGCACGACTACATCGGCAATATCATGAAACTGACCCGGGACCGACGGGGCGTCTACAAGGCCATGGAATATCTCGACCCGACCCGGGTCGCCCTGCAGTACGAACTGCCGCTGGCGGAGATCGTCTTCGACTTCTACGACCGGTTGAAATCGATCAGCCGCGGCTACGCCTCCTTCGACTACGACTTCCTGGAATACCGTACCTCGCCCCTGGTCAGGCTGAACCTGCTGCTCAACGGCGACCTGGTGGATGCCCTGTCGATCATCATCCACAAGGATAAGGCCTACGAGTGGGGACGCGAGCTGTGCCAGCGGCTGCGCAAGATCATCCCGCGGCAGATGTTCGAGGTCGCCGTCCAGGCCGCCATCGGCGGCCGCGTCATCGCGCGGGAGTCGATCCGTCCCCTGCGCAAGAACGTCACGGCCAAATGCTACGGCGGCGACATCACGCGGAAGCGCAAGCTCCTGGAACGTCAGAAGGAGGGCAAGCGGCGCATGAAGCAGGTGGGAAACGTCGAAGTGCCGCAGGAAGCCTTCCTGGCGGTACTGGATATACGGGGCGAAGGCGCGGCAGTGGGAGGCTGAACGCCCGGAGCGGGATGTCCCGGTGGATGGCACGGTTCCTGGAGGATTCGAACCCTTGGCAAGAAACAAGTCGCTGCTCAGAGAGTACGTGGAAATCCTGCTGTTCACCGTACTGCTCTTCCTCTTCATACGGGCGGAGGTCGTCCAGGCGTTTCGCATACCGTCGGAGTCCATGGAGGCCACCCTCCAGGTAGGGGACTTCCTGCTGGTCAACAAGTTCATCTACGGTCCCGGTATTCCGTTCACCGATATACGCATGCCCGCCTGGCGTGATCCCGAACCCGGCGATATCCTGGTGTTTCCCTATCCCCGCAACCCGGCACAGATGTTCATCAAAAGATGCATCGCCGTCTCCGGCCAGAAGGTGGAAATCCGGGACAAGCGCGTATACGTGGACGACGTGATGGTGGAGAATCCGCCGCAGGTCAAGTTCGATGACCCGTCGGTCAGGGCGGCGACCCGAAGCACGCGAGACAACTGGGGTCCCAAGATCGTCCCGGCGGACGCCCTGTTCGTCATGGGCGACAACCGGGACTACAGTTCCGACAGCAGGTACTGGGGATTCGTGGACCGGGAGGACGTGGTGGGCAACGCCTTCATCATCTACTGGTCCTGGGAACGCCACCGCGAGGACCCCGAACTGGTGTGGCAGTCGTCCAGACCCCTGGAGAGCGTCGCCTCGCTGGTCTACGTACTGGGGTACAATATCGTGCATGTTCCGTGGCGGGTCCGCTGGAACCGCATCGGCAGAATCGTCATGTAGATCGTCGTGCGACTCAGTAGTTCGGGGCGCAATCACAGCAGATCGGGGCGCAAACCCATTGGCCGGCCTCTACGTTCATATTCCCTTCTGCAGCCACGCCTGTCCATACTGCGATTTCTCCTTTGAATTGCTCAAGGGCGGCCGGGTGGACGATCTGCTGGCCGCCCTGGACACCGAGGCGGAGCGGCGCGGCCACGAATCACCCTGGGCCGACGGCGTCTTCGACACGGTCTTCCTGGGAGGCGGCACGCCCACCTGCCTCACGGACCGACAGTTGGACCGCGTCTTCCGGACGATCCATGATCGATTCCGGGTCGCCCCCCATGCCGAGATCACGGTGGAAGCGAATCCGGATACGGTCAGCGTCGCCAAGCTGAAGCGGCTTCGCGGCTTGGGGGTCGACCGGATCTCCATCGGCGTCCAGTCCTTCTCCCCCGATATCCTGCTGACACTCGGTCGTCGCCATACGGCGGACCGGGCCGAAAAGGCGTTTGCGTCCGCCAGGGAAGCCGGTTTCCGGAACGTCAATCTCGATCTCATGTTCGGCGTGCCCGGCCAGTCGGCGGCGGTCTGGGCGGATACGCTGGAACGGGCGGTTACCCTGGACCCCGAGCACCTTTCGGTCTACGGCCTGACGATCGAGCCGGGTACGGAATACGCCCGGCTGGCGGAACAGGGCGCGCTGGACCTGCCGGACGAAGGGTGGCACACGGCCCTGTATTTCCAGGCCCTGGACCGGCTTTCCGACGCCGGTTTCCGGCAGTATGAGATCTCCAACCTGGCGAAACCGGGATTTGCATGCAGGCACAACGAATCCTGCTGGAAGGGCGGCGAATACCTGGGGCTGGGGCCGTCGGCCCACTCGCGCATGGACGGACGGAGACTCGCCAATGCGCGCGGTCTCGCCGACTACCTGCATGCCATGGATGCACAGGGAGAAGCCACCGATATGGATGAAACGCTTTCGGTGGACGAACGTATACACGAGTATATCTTGCTGAGCCTGAGATCCGTGGATGGCCTGGACACCCGGCTCTTCCGAGACCGCTACGGGGACGACGCCATGGACGAACGGGACCCGGCCATCCATGCCCTGGCCGGCGAGGGGTTGCTTGCTAAACGCGGATCGCGGCTCTGCCTGACCCGGAGAGGACTGGCCCTGGCCGACAGCGTCTGCGAATATCTCATGTAGCGGTGTGGCGGGGCAAGGTCGTTTCAGAAAGCGAAGACAACATGAAGAAGATCAGGGTGGGCATCCTGTGCGGGGGCCGGTCGGCGGAACACCAGGTCTCGCTGCAGTCGGCCAGGAATATCGTCGACGCCATCGACCGGGACCGGTACGAGGTCGTGCTGATCGGGATCGACCGAACTGGCCAGTGGCACCTGGGCGATTCGGCGGGATTCCTGCTCAACGCCCACGATCCGAAACAGATCGCCCTGAACCGCCTGAGCGAGACGGTGACCCTCGCACCCGGAGCGCCCAGCGATCCGGTGACGACCACGACGACGCACCGGCCGGCCGGAGACATCGACGTCATATTCCCCGTGCTTCACGGCCCCTTCGGTGAGGACGGCACGGTACAGGGCCTGCTCAAGCTGGCCAATCTGCCCTTTGTCGGTTCGGGCGTCCTGGGATCTGCGGTGTCCATGGACAAGGACGTGATGAAGCGCCTGCTGCGGGACGCTGGCATCGCCATCGCCGAGTTCATGACCTTCGTATCCTCCGGGCGAGACCGGATCTCCTTCGATGAAGTGCGGGACCGGCTGGGCATGCCCTGTTTCATCAAGCCCGCCAACCTGGGTTCCTCCGTCGGAATCACCAAGGCCCGCGATGCCCGTGAATTCGAAGCGGGCGTACGTGAGGCGTTCCGGTACGACCGGAAGATCCTGGTGGAAGAGTGCGTAAGCGGCCGCGAGATCGAATGCGCCGTGCTGGGGAATGCCCGGCCCTGCGCCTCCGGCCTGGGCGAGGTACGGCCCGCCCATGAGTTTTATTCTTACGAGGCAAAGTACATCGACGAGCACGGCGCCGAACTGGAGATTCCGGCCCAATTGCCGCCGGACCTGACAGAGAAGATCCGCGCGACCGCCGTGGAGGCCCACAGGATTCTGGCCTGCGAGGGCATGTCCCGGGTGGACTTCTTTCTGAAGGAAGACGGCGAAATCCTGGTCAACGAGCTCAATACCATTCCCGGGTTCACCCGGATCAGCATGTTCCCCAAGCTGTGGGAAGTCACCGGCGTCTCCTACGCCGACCTGATCGACCGCCTGATCCAGCTTGCGCTGGAACGTTTCGATGAAGAGGAATCGCTCGAAACATAGCCCGGCAGTATGGTTGTTTCATGGACTTTTTTATATTGTCAATGTTGATCGAAATAAAAATCAACATATGTTTTTGTTGGGGACATACCCCGGGCCCATCATCTTGAAAACGGATATGGTCGTTGTCGGCACAGTCGTCATCGGCCTGTCCATCGCGTGCGAACGCGTGCGAACTGCATTGTCGCGGGACGGGCGTAACGCCGGCCGGATTTCGCTTGACACGGCGCCGGCCGCCGAGTTAGAATACCTTGTGTAGCGGCCGTCTCCGGTCCTGTCCATCCCGCGGGAATAGCTCAGTTGGCAGAGCATCAGCTTCCCAAGCTGAGGGTCGCGGGTTCGAGCCCCGTTTCCCGCCTGTCTGCCCTGTGGCGTTCTTGTCCACAGGGCGTTTTCTTTCAAGGGAGGTACCCGTGAGCAGAGCGGCGGTCTGCCAGGCCGGCCTCGGACTGGTCATCGCGGCCCTGGTGTGCACCGGGTGCGGCGCGAAGACCATGCAGTATTCCGGTTCGCTCAATACGCCCGAGGCCGAATACGCGAAGGCGCTGAGCCTGTTGGAATCGGGCGCCCATGACGAGGCGGAAGCGGCATTGCGCAGGACAATGCGGCTCGATGACGGCTTCGCGCCGGCCTATGTGGGGATGAGCCGCCTTCTTCTTGAGCGGGGAGACGTCAAGGAGGCGATCCGGTACGTACACATGGCCCGGATCAGGGACGTGGACTACGTGCCCTGCTGGCTGATGGCCGCCCGTCTCTATGACGCCGCGGGCCAGTACGAAGCGGCGGTGGCCGAGTTCAGGGAGGCGATTACCAGGGACAGAGACCGATTGTGGGCGGTGGAAAGCCATTTCGACCTGGGCCGGACCCTGGAGAAGCTGGAAAGGCTGGAGGAGGCCCACGACGCCTACATGGAGGTAATCGCCCTGGATCCCCTCCATCTCGAGGCCCGGTCCTCGGTGACGCGCATCTGGAAGACCCTCGGTCCCGCATTCCTGATGCGCCTGCGCTACGAGAACCGGGACATCATCCTTCCTTGATGAGGTCCTGGATGAACCTGACGGACCTCGCCAGGGTTTCCCTTCGCTCCGTTTCGCTGTCCCCGGTGATGCCGCATTCATAGGCCAGGTATCCGTCGAAACCGATGTCCCTGAGGGCCGAAAGCCCGGCGCGCCAGTCGATGTCCCCGGAGCCCGGTTCCTGGCGGGTGTTGTCGGCCATGTGCACGTGGCCCACGTAACGGCGTCCGATGCGTCGGAACGTGGCCGGCGTGTCCGTCTCCTCGATGTGCATGTGGAAAAAGTCGCACAGCAGGCTGGCCGACGGCGGATCGCCGGCCCGCCGGATGATTTCGATGCCCCGTTCCTGCTGCCTCAGCAGGTGCTCCTCGTAGCGGTTCAACGGTTCCAGTAACACCATCGTCTGTTGCTCAGCGGCGTATGCCGCCAGGTCCCGAACGATCTCCGTCAGCAACTGCATTTCCAGGGTTACGGCGTCGGCCAGCGGCGTGAGGTCCGGGAGGCGCGGCGGCCCGAATATGGGCGGAAGGATGAGACCGACGGCGCCGAAATGCCCGCACACCTGCAGATTCTCCTTCGCCTCGGCAATGCTGTGGTTCCGCTTGTCGACGTCCGGGTCCAGGAAGTCGAAGGTGCCCTGGCCGCAGAGCGAGACCAGCCGGATGGCGCGGTTCCGCAGCGCGGACTCCAGTTCGTCGATCCGCCGGGCCGGACCCCTTCCGGAGATCTCGAGGCCTTCGACGTTCAATGATTCGGCGAAATCCAGTTTCTCGTCGAGTGTGCCGCCGGGGAGCAGACCTTCCTGCAGGGCGATTTTCATTACGTCTCCTTTGTCTCTTCGGGGTTGGATCAGGCTGCGCCGGCCTGGCGCGTCCTCGGCTATGCGCGCCGGCCAGGCGCGACCATGGGTTTCGAAGTGTTCCAGACCGTGGATGTATCGGGCACATCCGCGTTCCGGTAGGTGGGGATGAAGGACCAGCGTTCCCGGCCGGACCGGTTCGGATGGGAACTGTGCAGCAACCGGTCGTGGAACACCAGCACGTCCCCCTGTTTCATTTCCACGTCGATGATTGCTTCTCCCTCTAGATCATCGTCCGAGACGCGGTTGGTGAACCCCCTGGCGTCCCGCACGGACGCGTGGTCCCGCTTCCGGCGGTGAGAGCCGGGAATGACTCGCAGGCAGCCGTTTTCCGTGGTCGCGTCCTCGAGCGCGATCCAGGCGGACCACTTGGTCGCGCCGCCCCAGTACGCCTGGTCCTGGTGCCAGGGCGAAGCGAAGTGGACTGTCGGGGACTTGAACACGGGCTTCGCGCTGAGGAACTCGATGCGCGGGCCGATCAGCGGTTGCAGGATGGCCGCCATCCGGGGGTCGCAGGAGACCGACGCGAAGCGAGCCGGGATGTTGTCGCACATCCACACGTGAACGCCCGACGGCCCCGAGGTGCTTTCCACCAGCTCCTTCGCCGCGGTCTTGCAGGCGGCCATTTCCTCCGCCGTGAAAACGGATTCGACGAGGAGGAACCCATTCTCCGCGAAGGATGAAGGGGCTGCTTCCGGCACCTTGAGCATATCCGCCTCCCGCAAGCGCTAGTGTGAGTCCCTGGCCACTGGCGCGCCGCTTCCGCCGACCAGAAAATCGAAGTCCACGCCGCGGTCGGCCTGGAGCACGTGGTCCACGTACAACCGGCAGTATCCCCGGTCCATCGAGGGTTCCGGAGGCGACCAGCGGGCCCGCCTCCGGGCCAGCTCATCTTCGGGCACTTCGAGTTCGAGGCGGCGTTGTCCGACGTCCAGCGCGATCATGTCGCCGTCCTGAACGAGGGCCAGCGTGCCGCCCGCGGCGGCTTCCGGCGCCGTGTGGAGCACGACGGTGCCGAAGGCCGTGCCGCTCATTCGCGCGTCGGATATGCGGACCATGTCCGTGACGCCCCGCTGCAGCAGTTTTGACGGCAGGGGCATGTTCCCCACCTCGGCCATGCCCGGATATCCCTTCGGCCCGCAGTTCTTCAACACCAGGACGTCATCGGCCTCCACGTCCAGGTCCGGGTCGTCGATGCGGTCGTGGAGGTCTTCGATGTTTTCGAACACCACGGCACGGCCGCGGTGCCGCATCAGTCCGGGCGACGCCGCCGAGGGCTTGATGATGGCGCCGTCGGGACACAGGTTGCCCCGGAGCACGGCGAGTCCCCCGGTCGTAGTGAGCGGAGCGTCCAGCGTCCGGATCACGTCCCGGTCGTGACAGGGCGCGCCGGCCGTGTTCTCCCCGATGGTCCTGCCGTTCACGGTCCGGGCGTCGCGATGGATCAGGTCGCCCAGTTCGCGGATGACGGCCGGCAAGCCGCCGGCGTAGTAGAAATCTTCCATCAGGTATTTGCCCGAGGGCATCAGGTTCACGATGCACGGGACGTCGCAGCCCAGCTTGTCCCAGTCCTGCAGTGAGAGATCTACGCCGAGGCGGCCCGCGATGGCCAGCAGGTGCACGACCGAGTTGGTGGAACCCCCGACGGCCCCGACGACCCGGATGGCGTTCTCCAGGGCCTCGCGCGTGACGATGCGGGACATGCGCAGGTCCTCCCGGACCATCTCCACCACGCGCGCGCCCGCTTCGTGGGCCAGCTTCATCCGCCGGGCATCGGCCGCGGGTATGGCGGCGTTGCCGGGCATGCCCAGGCCCAGCGCCTCCACGACGCTGGCCATGGTGGAGGCCGTGCCCATGGTCATGCAGTGGCCCGTGGACCGGTTCATGCAGGATTCCGCTTCCAGGAACTCCTCCTCGCTCATCGTCCCGGCGCGCACCTCGTCGCTGAACTTGTAGACGTCCGTGCCGGACCCGATATTCCGTCCTCTGAACCGGCCGTTGAGCATGGGCCCGCCCGAGATGGCCAGGGTGGGCAGGTCGCAGCTCGCCGCGCCCATGAGCAGGGCAGGGGTGGTTTTGTCGCAACCGACGAGCAGGATGACCCCGTCGAGGGGATTGGCCCGGATGGTTTCTTCGACGTCCATGCTCACCAGGTTGCGGAAGAGCATGGTGGTGGGCCGCATGAGGGGCTCGCCCAGGGACATGACGGGAAACTCCACCGGGAACCCGCCCGCTTCGTAGACGCCCCGGCGCACCCGCTCCGCGATGGTCCGGAAATGGGCGTTGCACGGCGTCAGTTCCGACCAGGTGTTGCAGATGCCGATGACGGGCCGGCCGTCGAAGACGTGATCCGGAAGCCCCTGGTTCTTCATCCAGCTTCGATGGATGAACCCCACTTTGTCTCTGGGTCCGAACCAGCGGGCGCTGCGTAGAGACGATGACATGCATGCTCCTGACTTTGATCGTTGGATGGCCTGGCGTTACCTGGTCCGCCGGGCCCGCCGAGCAGGCCGCCTGGCGTTACCTGGTCCGCCGGGCCCGCCGAGCAGGCCGCCTGGCGTTACCTGGTCCGCCTGGTCCGTCCGGTCCGCCAGGCCGCCGACCAGGCCGCGCGCAGCGTGGCGGGGGCGAGGACGAACCGGATGAAGGGAAGGAAAAGGGTGACGGGGATGATCCGGATCTCGCCCCGGCCATCCAGCTCGAATACCGCCTCGTCGAAATCGGGTTCGACCCGCAGCCGCACGCGCTCGGCGCCGTGGAGAAATCCGGTAATGGCGCAGAAAGTGCCCCAGAGGCGGCCCGTGTCACAGGGATTGTCCAGCCCGAAACGGCCCGCGACGTGCAGGGACACGAAACGCACGCACCTTGCCATATCACGCAGGAATCTCAGCACGCCCCGGACGAATCCCCTCGTCTTCAGTACCCGGCGCAAGCGTTCCGACGGAGCACGTTTTCCATCGGCCTTTCCGTCGGTCGAAGTGCGCGCGGACGAGGCCTCCGGCCCGCCTGGACCGCCCGACTCAGCCGGTGCGCGGGCCGGACGCCTGCGCTTACGCTTTCGACGGGCGCCGGTCGATAGGGAAGGGGTGACGCGGAGCAGACCGAACAGCCACCCGAACGTGATCCTGCCCGAGAAGTCCTCCCGGCGAACGACCGAGAAGGTGATCGTCACGGGAACAGCCAGTAGCATCAGCACCGAGAGCAGGAGGGTGACCGGTATGAGCAGATAGGGTTCGAAGATCGGAATCAAGGTTCAGCTTTCTTTTCCGATCGGTGTTTCAACCACCGGTCCAGCACCGACTTCACGAGATCCGCCATCGAGTTCGTGGCCGAGGAGAACCCGGACTGGCCCGCCATGCGCTCCAGCCGGACTTCCCCGTCCCGGACGACCAGCACGGCCACAGGTTGTACGCCGCCGCCGCCGCCGCTGCCGCCCCGTTCCTCTTCCTTTCCCGACATTCCGCCGCCGCCGAAGCCGTAACCGAGCCGAACCAGGGGGACGACCGTCGTCTCCCCGACCTCCACGGGATCGCCGACGACGGACTGCGCCCTGGTCATCTCCCTCATTTCACTCAGTGTGGTCTTGACCAGATTCTCCAGATCAGCCATGCAAAGTCTCCATTTGGTATCGGTCCGTTTGTCCGGTCGCCGGGTGCGTTTTCCCGGTCGCCGGTTGCGTTGCGGAAGATCCCGTCAGTCGCCCCACAGTTCCTCCAGGCGGCGGTCCCGGCCGCAGTTGTACCGGTAGAACTTGTACCGCAACGGGTTCTTGATGTAGTAATCCTGGTGGTATTCTTCGGCCCGGTAAAACGTCGACGCCGAGGTGACCTCGGTCACCACGCGGTCGAACCGGCCGGAATCGATGATCTTCTGCCTGGATGCCTCGGCCAGCGCTTTCTGTTCGGCGTCGTGATAGAAGATCCCGGCGCGGTACTGGTTGCCCTTGTCGCAGAACTGCCGGTCGGAAGCCGTGGGATCGATGTTTACCCAGAAGACGTCCAGCAATTCCTGGTAGGTGATCTTCGCCGGGTCGTAACGGATCTCCATGGCTTCGGTGTGTCCCGTACGGCCGGTGGTTACCTGCCCGTAAGTGGGATTGGGCGTCGTGCCGCCGATATAGCCCGCGATGGTCGAAATGACGCCGTCCAGTTCGTCATAAGGCGGCTCCATGCACCAGAAACAGCCCCCGGCGAAGGTCGCCAGCGCGAATTCGCCGGCCGGCTCGGTCTGCTCGGTCTGCATGGCCTCGCCTGATCGCGGCGCGGGTTCGCTGCCGGACCGGGCCACAGTGTGCATCGTAATGGCGAACAGTGCAGCGATGAGCGCGATCGGCAGGATGCGCTTCGCATTGAACATGGGGATCTCCTTTCACGATGAACGGGCCCGTCCGGATTGCACGGGGGACGGTTCTAGCCGAACAGGCTCAACTGGTTCGTCGGTTTGGATTTCGCCTTTTTCCGCCTGCCCCGATCCGATTTTCGCGGACCGTCCGGACGGTCGTACTGCTTCAACTGTTCTTCTATATCGGTCAGGAAGGGTGACGGCCGGGTGGTACGCACCTCCCCGAAGAGCATGCGCTTCCCGGACCGAACCAGGTAAAGCCGTTCTTTCGCCCGGGTCATGGCCACGTAGAACAGGCGGCGCTCCTCGTCCGCGTCCGACACCTCCCCACCGTGTTTCAGGGGCACCAGGCCGTCTTCGCACCCCACGACGAAGACGACCGGGAATTCGAGTCCCTTGGCCGCGTGCAGGGTCATGAGGTTCACATGCTCCGACGCTTCGCCGAAGGCGTCGTATTCCTGGCTGAGCAGCAGCTTGTCGAGCATGACCGGCAGTTCCGTTTCGATTCGGGCGTACCGGGCGAGCTCGCGCAGGCTGTCATCCGCCCTGGGATAACGCCACTTCAGCTTGTCCCAGATGGAAGAGCGCGCCAGGTTCTCCAATATGTGGGCCGCCGTCCGCTTTTCAAGGTCGGAATTGATCGTCTTCAAGTCACTCAACAGGGCATCCACGCCGTTCCTGGATCGCTTCATGAGCAGGCGGGGATGATCCATCAGTGCTCTCACGTGGTCGATTGTGATCTGGTTGCGCTTTTTCCAGCGTTCCTCGATGAGTTCCACGGTCCGGTCCCCCAGCCCGTCGATCGTCGAAGACAGGCACCGCAGCGCCGAGCCTGTGGTGACGGTCCGTCCGTCGCCCAGTTGAAGCAGGGTAACGATTTCCTGCACGCCCGGCCTGTTGATGAGGGACGTATCCCCCGCTACGTGGTACGGTATTCCGCTGCGCTCGAAGGCTTCCACCAGGGCGGTGTTCTGACTGTTCACCCGGTACAGTACGGCGATGTCGCCGAAGGACCGTTCCTCGCCCGGGTCCGCCCCGTGTTCCAGCCGCCCCGAGTCCTGGGAGAAATGGCTGGTGCCGCCCACCATGCGTTCGATCTGATGCACGACGTACTCGGCTTCGGCCCGGTCCGACCGGGTCTCCCGGATGACCAGGTGTCCCTGGACATAAAGCGCGGCCACCGGCGGCGGCGCCGTGGAAGCGCCGGAAGCGCGCATGACCTGGGACGAGGCGTCGAGCAACGTAGCCGCGGATCGGTAGTTCTCGCCGAGGTACCGTACCTCAGCCCCGGGGAAATCTTCCTCGAAGGAGTGGAAGTAACGGGTGTCCGCCCCGCGAAAACCGTAGATCGCCTGGTTGGGATCTCCGATGGCGGTCATCCGCGCGCCGCCTTCCACCAGGATCTTCAGCAGGTCGTGCTGGGCCGGGTTGATGTCCTGGTACTCGTCCACGAAAACGTAGTGGAACCGCTCGTGCACATTCTGCCTGAACCGCTCGTCCGACCTCAGGAGCTTGGTGGTTTCCAGGATGACGTCGTCGAAATCAAGGAGCCCATGCCGCCGCAGGAGCCGGGTGTACGCCGACACCGCTTCCGGGATTTCACCACTTCGGCCCGACGCCTTCCATCGGGCGACCTCCTCCAGCCGCCTCCTCAGCTGCACGGCGTTGTCCAGCGGCCACTGTGCGCGGGCCAGCCGCTCCTGGTCGTCGGGCGTCGCTACGCTCAGGCTGAAGGGGATGCTCGCATGGCGGGACCACTGGCGCATCAGGGCCAGACAGATCCCGTGGAAAGTGCCGACCATGGCGGCCGCGCCGGCCTTGCCGACCATGGCGGCCGCGCCGGCCTTGCCGTCCGTGGCGGTCGTGCCGTCCTGCCCGTCGAGCAGTGCGGCCAGTCGCGCCTTCAGTTCACCGGCGGCCTTGTTGGTGAAGGTCACGGCCAGCATGCGGTCGGGCGTGGTTCCGTGACGCGCCAGATACGCCATGCGGTGGGTCAGCGTGTGCGTCTTTCCGGTGCCGGGTCCCGCCACGATAAGCAGGTGTCCCTCGCGGTGCGTTACGGCCTTCAACTGATCTTCATTGAGCGGTCCGCTCATCGAGGTCGCGTCTTCCGGAGTTTCAAGCGCCACCAGGTCGGTCACGGAAGGTTCCGCCACGTCGGGGGCCGTCTCTACCGGCATCGCGAACGCCGTCGTCTCCGGTTCAGCCGGCACCGGAACCGCGACGTGAGCCTTCCCGTTGGTGCTTGCCGGGGACGCCTCCTCCACCTCCGGCGTTTCGCCCTCCCCCACAGCCGGCGTATCGTCCGGCACGGGATCCGCTCGAACCGGCTTCTTCTCCTTCACGGGAAGATCTTCCAGCAGGGCGATCTGCGTGTCGTCTCCGAGCCGGTCCTCCGGGTTGAACAACTTGATTACCCCGTAGTCTCCGTCATACCCCGGAAGGATATCCACCTCGCCGACGCGCATGCGGCGAATGCCCTCGGCGATCAGGGTCCCGCCGACCTGCGCGATGTCGTCTTCCGGTATGTCCAGGAGGATGTCGAGTTCGTTGCCCAGTCGCGAGACCATGGCCTGGTATACCGCATCCACCGTCTTGGTTCCGGGTCCGACCTGTTTCGCCTCGCCGATGATCTCGGGCAGGGGGATCACGCTGAAGAAATGTCGCGCGCGGGGGGGCTTCTTCCCCTCTTCGCGGTCCGCAAGCGCTTCCACGCGGGCCATGACCCCCACGGTCACGGGCTTGCCGCAATCCGGACACAGGCCCTTCCCGTCGATCGTTTCCCTCGGGTGCATCCTTCTTTCGCACTTCCTGTGCCCGTCATAGTGGTACTTGCCCTCTTCGGGATAGAACTCCACCGTCCCGGTCAGTCCCTCGTCTTCCGGATCGGATAAGGCGCTGTAGATCGCGGGATAGTCGCAGGACGTGTCGAACAGGGTGGTTTCCCGGCCCAGCTTTCCGGGAGAATGGGCGTCGGAGTTCGATACGAGGACGTAGGGATCGAGCTGCTCCAGCCGCCAGTTCATGAGCGGATCGGACGACAGGCCGGTCTCGACGGCGAAGATGTGGTCCGTGAGGTCGCCGTAACAGTCCGATATCCGGTCGAATCCTCCCCTGGATCCCAGGGCCGAGAACCAGGGCGTCCAGACGTGGGCGGGGATGAGGCAGGCCATCGGGTCGGTCTCCAGGGTGATCTCCAGCAGGTCCCGGGAGTCCAGTCCCAGGATGGGCCGTCCGTCCGATCGGATATTGCCGATGGCGCCCAGGCGGGCCTGCAGGGACTTGGCGGCCTCGAATCCGGGCGCCAGGATGATGTTATGCACCTTCCGCACGCGGCCGAGCCGCTTGTAGATGTTCGATATCTCGACCGTCAGCATGAAACGAACCGGCGCCCGGCAGGCGGCCGGCACCTGGCCGTCCATCGTCCGCTCGAGCTCAGGCTTCAGCCGGAACAGGCCCTCCTCGGCCGGTTGCAGTTTCTCCTCCAGCTCATCCATCCAGCCCGGGTGAACGAAATCCCCGGTGCCCACCACCCGGATGCCCTTCAGCTGGGCCCACTTGTACAGGTGCTCCAGGTTCAGGTTCTTGCTGGTCGCTCTCGAGTAATGGGAGTGGAGATGCAGATCGGCGTGGAAGGGCAAGGCGTTCCCCTGTTCGTTGACCCGTCACGGATTCCATGCGCCGAAAGTGCCCGGTTCCGGGTCCTTCCGGCGTTGCCGCACCTGTTGGAAAGATGGGGGAATACGCGGGTACGGGCAAGGAGTTTGTAAGGTCGGGGCGAGGTGGTCCGGGCGATGAGGTCAGGCGGTCAGGAAGCCGGCGATTCGGCCGCTTCGCCCGGTTCCAGGACCTGTCCGCTCAGCCGGTTCCGGACACTGGACAGGACGGCGAGCACGTCTTCGAGGATGTAGTAGCAGATGGGCACCAGGATCAGCGTGATGGCGGTCGCGAACAGCACGCCGAATCCGAGGGATATGGCCATGGGGATGAGGAACTGCGCCTGAAGGCTTCGCTCCATCAGGATCGGAATCAGCCCGGCGAAGGTCGTGATCGAGGTCAGCAGCACGGGCCGGAAGCGGGCGACCCCCGCGTTCCTGATGATCTCGTGCAGGTCCGCGTCGGGTCCCGCACGGTCGCGTCCGCGGTTGATGAAGTCCACCAGTACCAGGCTGTTGTTCACTACGACACCGGACAGCGCGACGATGCCGAAGAGGGAGAGCAGCGAAATCGCGAATCCCATGATCAGATGGCCCAGGACTGCCCCCACGATACCGAAGGGGATGACGCTCATGATGATCATGGGCTGGACGTAGGACTTGAAGGGGATGGCCAGCAGTCCGTAGATCACGAGCAGGGCGACCAGGAATCCAAAGCTCAGGCTTTCGATGGACTCCTGCTGGTTGCGCTGTTGTCCCTCCAGGGTGTAGGTCAGGCCCGGGTACCTGGCCATCAGGGACGGCAGGTACGATGACGTGAGGTCGCTGAGAATGTCATTGGAACTGGCGACGGCGTCGTTCACGTCGGCGGTGACGGTGATGACGCGCTTCCGGTCCGTCCGCCGTATGCTGGAATAACCCCTTCCCATCTCCGCACGCGCCGCGAGCGAGAAGGGCACTTCGATGCCGGTCGGCGTCCGAATGCGCATGTTTTCCATGTCGCCCAGGGACCGCCTTTCCGATTCGGGATAACGCACCATCACGCGGACGTCGTCACGGCCCCGCTGGATCCGCTGGGCTTCTTCACCGAAGAAGGCCTGCCGGACCTGCCGGGACAGCCCGGCCATGGTGATGCCGAGAGCCTCGCCTTCGGGCGTTACGTTCAGCCTGATCTCCTGCTTGCCCGGCCTGAAATCGTCCGCCACGTCCATGACGCCGTCGTAATTCGCCACCGTGCCTTTCAACTCGGCGGTAGCCTGCAGCAGCGCTTCGGGATCGGGACTGGACAGTTCGATGTTGATCGCCTCGCCCGCGTTGAACAGGGAGGAGGTAAACGAGAGTTCCACGACATCGGGAATCGGACCGATGAGCTCCCGCCAGCGGTTCACGATTTCCTCGCCGCTGATGTTCCGGGTTTCCGACGGGGACAGGCCCAGTACGACCTCACCGATGTGGGAGGACCGGGCGGACCCGACAATGCCCCCCGCGTTCTGCTGCGCCCGGGCGGCGTTCGGCTGTTCGCCGATGGCCGCCATGATGTTCCGTACGACCTCGGTATCGCTACCGGGGTCGTCGCGGGCGATTTCGTCACCGACCTGTCTCTGCAGCAGTACGGCGCTTTCCTCGATCAGCCCGATATACCGGTCGGTGACCTCGGCGGGCGTACCCTCGGCAAGGGTAAGGTGCGCCGAGACGAATTCGTTCTCCACGGTCGGAAAAAACACGAAGCGGAGGATGCCGCCGGCCACGAGCCCGGTGGTGAGGATGATCGCGCCGACGCCGATGGACAGGGTGAGGTACCGCCAGGAGAGGGCCTTCTTCAACAGGGGGACGTAGACACCGTCCACGAATCGCCGGAGATTCCGGGCAACGTTGTCCTGCAGTTCGTACAGCCACTTGTCGGCGTAGAAGAGCACGAGGTAGAAGGGCCTGACCAGCAGGAACGTACGGGACAGCGGACTTTCCTTCTTCTTCGGCTGACCGTGGCGCAGGTGGGTGGGCAGAATGAGCAGGGACTCGATCAGGGAGAAGAGCAACATGAGGATGATCACGATGGGGAAGATCTCGAAGAATTTCCCCATGAGCCCCTCCACGAAGAACATGGGCATAAAGGCGACGATGGTCGTCAGGACCGCGAAGGTAATGGGCTTGGCGATCTCCTGGACGCCCATCCGCGCGGCCGTCGCGGGCTCCACCCCCTTTTCCTGGTGCGCGTAGATGTTCTCCCCGGCGATGATGGCGTCGTCCACCACGATGCCGAGCACCATGATGAAGGCGAAAAGCGAGAGCATGTTGATGGAAGCGCCCACCAGCGGCATCATCCAGAAAGTGCCGAGAAAGCAGATGACGATACCCAGGGCGACCCAGAACGCCAGCCGGATGCGCAGGAACAGGGCCAGGCAGAGGAATACGAGCAGGAATCCCAGCTGGCCGTTTCTGATCATCAGGTCGAGCCGGCTTTCGAGGAGCCGGGACTGGTCCTGCCAGGTGATCAGCTCGACGCCGTCCGGCAACTCCGCCTGCCTGGCGGCCACGTACCGGTGCACGGCGCCGGAGACGTCGAGGATGTTCTCGTTGCCCACGCGGAAGACCTTCACCAGGGCGGCCGGTTTTCCGTCGAACCGGGAGAAGACGTCCGTTTCCGCGAATCCGTCGACGACCCGGGCCACGTGGCTGAGGAGAAGCCGCGTGCCGTCGGAGCGGGACCGCAGCACGATCCGGTCGAATTCGGCTCCGACCAGGGCCTGTCCCTTCGATCGGAGCAGGATCTCGCCGCCGGGGGTCTTCACCGAGCCGCCGGGCAGGTCGAGCGAGGAATTCCGCACGGCGCCGACGACTTCGGAGAACGTCAGCCCGTAGCGGCGGAGCGCGGCTTCGGAAATCTCGATGGATATCTCGTATGGACGGACGCTCGCCAGGTTTACATGGCTGATCTCCGGCTGGGACAGCAGGTCTTCCCGGATCTCTTCGGCCAGGCGCTTCATGGACGGCTCGTCCAGCCGCCCGGCCACGGCGACGTCGATGACCTGGCGCCGGAAGATGATCTCCTGGATCACCGGTTTCTCCGTTTCCTCCGGGAAGGTGTCGATGGCGTCCACGCGGGACTTCAGGTCATGGAGCAGCGTGCGGGCGTCGGCGTCGGGGTCCACCTCGACCTGGATCCTGCCGACCCCCTCCGACGCGGTGGAACTGAGTTTCTTGATGCCGTCCAGGTCCTGAATGGCTTCTTCCACCCGGACGCATACCGCCTCTTCCACTTCGGCCGGCGCCGCGCCCAGGTAGGGGACCGTGATGATGACGATGTCGGTCTCGAACTCGGGGAAGATCTCGACCTTCAACCGGGATATCATCAGCAGGCCGCCCACGATGATCGTCATCATGAGCAGGTTGGCCGCCACGTTGTTCCGTGCGAACCAGGCCAGTACGTAGTTCATCTGCCCGTGCCTTCCTCTTCCTGTACGACGGTTCCGGACGAACTCGATTCGAGTACGCGCACTTCCATGCCGTCCACCTGGGTTTCGAGGGCGGACAGGCAGACGCGTTCGCCGGCCTCGATCCCGCTATGGACGTATACCTGGTCGGACGCTATCCGGAGGATCTCGACTCGCCGAAACCGAAGCCGGCTTTCGTCATCGATGATGGCGATCCGGTTCTCGCCATGCATGGCCGTCCGGGGCAATACCGCCACATCGGGATAGCGCTTGCCCAGGATCTCGGCCTCGATGAACATGCCGATGCCCAGGGGCGGCCGGTCGGGATTCGCGCCCCGGCCGTAAGGATTCTGGACCCTGGCTACCGCGTAGACCATCCGGCTCATGGGGTCGATCTCGCCCTCCATGCGGACCACCGTGCCGTCCCACCGGTGCCGGCGGCCGGCGAATTCGGCACTGATCACGACCGGGGGCCCCGCGGCGCGGACCGTCTCGCCGCGGAACTGCATGGGCGTGTCGAAGAATGCCAGTTCTTCATCGGGTATGGGCAGTCGTATCTCGGCGTAGTTGATGGCGTAGATGGTCGCCAGCGCCTCGCCCCGCCGGAGGAACTGGCCCACGTCCACGTTCTTCTTCCTCACCCTGCCGGCGTACGGCGCGCGGATCTCCGTTCGTTCCAGGTTGAGCTTCGCCTGCTGAAGTGCCGCGACGGACGCTTCCAGGTTGGCCCGGGCCTGGGCCAGTTGAGGTTCTCTCAGGACAAGCGGCATGGGTGCGCCCGATCCCAGCCGGCGCCATTCGTCCTCGGCGAGACGGGCTTCCTCCTGCTCAATCTGCAGCGCGGTGGCGAACCGGGCCGTATCCGCGGCGGCACGCGTGACCGCCAGTTCCGCGTCGCGCGGGTCGAGGCGCACCAGCAACTCGTTTTTTTCGAAGAACCCGCCGGGAACGAAGGAAGGAGATACGAAGACGATCTGACCGTCCGTCTCGGCCGAGAGCGCGCTCTCGGTCCTGGGCATCACCGCGCCCTGGGACCGTACCGTGAGCCGGACCGTGTCCAGCGTCGCGACGGCCGTGCGAACCAGCGGGGGCGGGACGTCCGGCATCCTGCTTTCCACCACGGGCCGGCTGCGGACCAGGAAGACCATGATCAGCACCGATCCCGCGACAATGGCCAGCGGAAGGGATATTCTAAGCCATTTGTTCATCCTCATACTCCTGTCAATCACCTGTATCTTTTATATCGCCGGTCTCCGTTGCCATTCGTTCGAATCCGCCGCCCAGCGCCAGGTAGAGGTCTACCCGGGCGTCCAGCCGTTGACGCCGCACGGCCAGGTACTGTCCCTCGGAATCGAAGGCCCGCCGCTGAGCGTCCAGCATGGTGATCACGTCGCTCAGTCCGCCGTGGTAACGCGATTCCGCCAGTTCACGGGCGGCCGCGGCCTGCGTCGTCGCTTCCAGGAGCGCGGCTTCGCGCCGCCGGAGAAGCCCGTCCGCCGCCAGGGCGGTTTCCACCTCCCCGTAGGCACGCAGGGCCCGGTCCGCGAAGTTCGCCAGGACCTGGTCCCTGTTGGCCTCCGCCAGGTCCACGCCCGCACTGAGCCGTCCGCCCTGGAACAGGGGTTGCAGCAGGCTGGACACGAGGCTCCATACGATGAAATCGCCATCGAGGAGGTCGGTCAGCGCGGCCGTGGACGTCCCGCCCGAACCGGTCAGGCGTATGGCCGGGTACCGTGCCTTCTTCGCTACGCCGATACGGGCGCCGGCCGCGGCGAGTTGCCGCTCGGCCAGCATCAGGTCCGGCCGGCGCGCGATGAGATCGGCGGGCAGTCCGGCCGGCACGGTCGAGGGTACGGGGGGCAGGTCTGAAGCGATGGCGAGTTCGGCCGAAGGATACCTGCCGAGCAGGATCTCGAGCTGCCGGACAACGCCGTCGAAGGCCTGCATACGCTGGAGGACGACGGCCTCGGCAGCGGCCACGTTGGCCAGCGAAAGGCGGAGGTCGAGGGCGGGTCTGAGTCCGCGCGCGTACCGGTTCTCGATCCGTTCGTTCACCACGCTGAAATTGTCTCTTGTCGCCCGGGCCAGTTCGAGCTGTCTGTAGGCTTCAATCGCGGCGAACCACGCCTTGGCGGTCTGGCCGGCCACGGAAGATCGCACTCCGTACAGGTCGGCCTGCGAACCCTGAAGATCTGCCAGCGCGGCCGCCTTGTCGTCGCTCAGCCGGCCCCACAGGTCGATCTCCCAGTTGATGTTCGTCGACACGCCGTAGTTCGTCGACGTCGTCTTCAGCACACCGCCGTTTCCACCAGGGATCGGGAATCCGATGAAGTTCCGGCGTGTCCTTGTTCGGTTGAAATCCAGGCTGACCTGGGGCAGCAGGGGGGCGCCCACGATGCGTGCCTGGGCCCGTGCGGCCTGCATTCGGCCGGTGACCGACTTGAGTTCGAAGTTGCGGGAGAGGGCTTCGTCGATGATCCCGTCCAGCCGGGCGTCGCTGAAATCCGTCCACCAGCGCGCATCGATCGTGCCGCCTTCCGACGGCGCGGCAGTCCACTCAATGGGTACCGGGGTATCAAGGGTGGGGTGCTGCGGCTTCGGCGCCGAAGCGCAACTCGATACCAGCGCCGCGTACACGAATGCGAACACGAGCATGGCCATGGCTGTTCGCAAGAAAACCTCCTGGCGGGCGGTGGCGGCGATCCTTGATATGCGCCTATCCGGACGGACGTCGAACACAGAAGAAACTCGGAACATCCGATATTTCCGTCAAGGCATTTCATCTTTGGACAACCCGCGGAATAAACCCTTGCGGCCCGTTTCATATATCTGTTGCAATTCGTTCACGGCATCGTTATATGGTATGCGCCGTAAACGGAATGCGCCGGGTTGCGATTGTCGGGGCAATGCAGGAGATGAGGCATGGGGGAAAGGCCGCGCGAAGCGAAGAAACCCTTTGTCCTGTGGTTCACCGGGCTGTCCGGATCGGGAAAGAGCACGATCGCGGACCGGGTCCACCGTAGTCTGCAGGAGGGCGGGATCAAGGTGGAACGCCTGGACGGAGATGAAATCCGGGCCGTTTTCCCCGATACGGGGTTCGACAGACCCGGACGCATGGCCCACATCGCCCGCGTGGGTTTCCTGGCGTCGGTCCTCGAGCGAAACGGCATCTGTACGATCGTGTCGCTCATTTCGCCTTACCGGGAGGCCCGGGAGGAAGTACGGCAACGCTGCGGGCGGTTCATCGAAGTGCACCTGTCAACGCCCCTGGCAGTGTGCGAGGCCCGGGACGTAAAGGGACTGTACGCCAGGTCGAGGCGGGGCGAGATCAGCGGGTTTACCGGACTGGACGATCCCTACGAAGCACCGGAAACGCCGGAATTGCGTATCGACACCTCGCGGCTGACGGCCGCGGAATCCGAGAAGATGGTCATGGACCACATCGCCCTCTTTCTGTAGAATCAACCATGCCACGATATTCCATCTCACACCTGATGCAGCTCGAAGCCGAGAGCATCCACGTCATGCGCGAGGTCGCCGCGGAATTCGAGCGGCCCGTCATGCTGTACTCGGTCGGCAAAGATTCCTCGGTCATGCTGCATCTCGCGCGGAAGGCCTTCTATCCGCAGAAACTGCCTTTCCCGCTCATGCACGTCGACACCGGGTACAAATTTGACGAGATGTACGACTTTCGAAGGCGCATGGCCGAGGAATACGAGGCGGACCTGATCGTCCACCGCAACGAGGAAGCCATCGCCGAAGGTGCCAATCCCTACGACCTGGGCACGCAAAGGTGCTGCGGCCTGCTTAAGACGCAGGCCCTGCTCGACGGGCTCCGGGAAGGGCGCTTCGATGCCGCGCTGGGCGGCGCCCGGCGCGAGGAGGAGAAATCAAGGGCCAAGGAACGGTTCTTCTCCTTCCGGGACCGGTTCGGCCAGTGGGATCCGAAGAACCAGCGGCCCGAACTGTGGAACCTGTATAACTGCCGCGTCGGCCAGGAGGAATCCATCCGGGTCTTCCCCCTCTCCAACTGGACCGAACTGGACATCTGGATGTACATCCACCGGGAGAGCATCCCGGTCGTGCCCCTTTATTTCGCCCGGGAGCGCGAGGTCGTGGTACGGGGAGAGCAACTGATCCCCCTGGAAGGGCAGGCCCGCCTGCTGCCCGGCGAGACCCCCCGCTCCATGGTCTGCCGGTTCCGCACGCTGGGCTGCTCGCCCTGCACCGGCGCCGTCAAGTCCTCGGCGACTTCCGTCGAAGAGATCATCGAGGAGATGATGGTGGAGCGCATCTCGGAACGTTCCACCCGCATCATCGATCACGACCAGGAAGGGTCGATGGAGTTGAAGAAGCGGGAGGGCTATTTCTAAAGCCGATTCGGACACCGAAGCGGCGGCCTGGCCTCACGACCGGCAGCGCATCCTGAAATGACCGACATCCAGACTTTTTTAACCCAGAACGAAGAAAAGGAACTGCTGCGCTTCAGCACGGCGGGCAGCGTGGACGACGGCAAGTCCACGCTGATCGGCAGGCTCCTGGCCGACTCGAAGAACATCTACGAGGACCACCTCGCCTCTCTCAGGCAGATGTCCCGCAAGGACGAAGCGCCCGATCTGGCCCTGTTGCTGGACGGCCTCAAGGCCGAGCGGGAGCAGGGCATCACCATCGACGTGGCCTACCGCTATTTCTCGACGCCGAAGCGGAAGTTCATCATCGCCGACACCCCCGGCCACGAACAATACACCCGGAACATGGCGACCGGCGCGTCCGGCGCCAACCTGGCGATCGTGCTCGTCGACGCGCGCAACGGCGTGC
Organism: Gemmatimonadota bacterium; assembly: GCA_009835325.1. NCBI lineage: Bacteria > Pseudomonadati > Gemmatimonadota > Gemmatimonadota bacterium. The sequence goes on from VXWP01000024.1 coordinate 25,048, forward strand.
TGACGCAGACCCGCCGCCACGCCTTCATCACCTCGCTGCTCGGCATCCAGCACCTCGTCGTCGCCGTGAACAAGATGGACATGGTGGATTTCAGCGAAGCGGTCTTCGACGATATCCGCCGTGTCTTCCTGGACTACGCCGCCAAGCTGAACGTGAGCGACATCCGGCTCGTTCCGGTGAGCGCCCTCCTCGGCGACAACGTGGTGGAGAAGAGCGGCCGCATGCCGTGGTATCATGGGCAAACCGTGCTCGATATCCTGGAGGACGTGCAGTTCCTTACCGACCGCAACCTGGTGGACCTGCGCTTCCCCGTGCAGTACGTCATCCGCCCCCACCAGAACGCGCGGTACTACGCGGGATCGGTGCTGTCCGGCGTGGTCCGGCCCGGGGATGAAGTGCTGGTCCTGCCCGGGCAGAACCGGACGCGGGTGAAGTCCGTGTCCAGTTTCGACGGCGACCTCGATGAGGCCTATCCGCCCATGTCCGTTTCGCTGCAGCTGGAGGACGAGGTGGACGTGAGCCGTGGCGACATGATCGTCCATCCCAAGAACCTGCCCCACGTGGACCGGCGGTTCGAAGCCATGATGGTCTGGATGGGCGAGGCGCCCATGGACCCGTCGCGTCACTACCTGATCAAGCAGACCACACAGACCGCCCGCGTGAGCATCGACCACGTCGACTACCGCATCGACGTCGATACCTTGCACAAAGTCGACGTTTCCTGTCTTGTGCTGAACGAAATCGGACGCGTAGCCCTGACCTCGAACCGACCCCTCTTCCACGACGCGTACCAGAACAACCGGCTGACCGGGAGTTTCATCCTGGTGGACTATCTGACCAACCATACCGTGGCCGCGGGCATGATCATAGACCGGTTGCCGGAAGACCGCGTGCCCATGGACGTGGACGCCGGTTCCGAACCCCGCGCCTCCACGTCGAAGCGGTCCAGCCTGGTGGACCCGGACCGGCGGGTCGCGCGTTATGGACAGAAGCCCTGCACGATCTGGATCACGGGAATGGTGGGATCGGGCAAGTCGGCCGTCACCTTCGGACTCGAGGCGGCGCTGGACGAGGAGGGATACTCGGTGGTGGTGCTGGACAGTTCGGTCGTCCGCAGCGGGCTCAGCCGGGACCTGGGCTTCTCGGCGGCGGACCAGGCCGAGAACCTGCGGCGCGTGGCCGAATGCGCACGGGTGCTCAACGACGCGGGCCTCATTGTCGTCGCCTCCTTCATCTCGCCGAGCGAAGAAGGTCGCCGCCAGGTGGCCGAACGGATCGGAACCGACCGGTACGTGGAAGTCTTCGTCGACGCATCGCTGGACTGGTGCCGGAAGCACGATACCACGGGCTGTTACGTCAAATCGGACCGGGGTCTGCTGCGCAATCTCGCCGGCGTGGACTACCCCTATGAAAGGCCGCTTGATCCGGCGGTGAAGGTCGCGTCCGAGACCGACCCGGTGGACCGGTCTGTTTCACGCATCGTAGCGGTGTTGAAGGAGAAAGGCTACCTGCTCACCATCCCGCCAGCCCCATGACGAAGTAGGCGGTCTGCGCGACGATGAAGAGCAGGAGGAAGGCGATGGCCAGGGGCATGAGGCCGCTCACCACGGTCCACTTCACGCTCCTGGTCTCCCGGTAGACCGTCCACATGGTCGTCGAACAGGGGTTGTGCAGCAGGGAGAAGAGCATCAGGCAGACGGCGGTGAGGAGCGTCCACCCCTGCTGGTTCACCAGGAGATGCTGCAGTTCGGCCATCGTGTCCAGTTCGATCATCATGCCCGCGCCGGTATAGGCCATGATGATGGTCGGGACCACGATTTCGTTGGCGGGTATGGCGATGATGTAGGCCAGCAGGATCACGCCGTCGAGACCGATGGCCCGGCCCACGGGTTCCAGCCACTGCGAGACCCAGACCGTCAGGCTCTGTCCCCCGGCGTGGATGTTGCTCAGCAGCCAGATCACGCCGCCCGCCGGCACGGCCATGACCACGGCCCGCCACAATACGAAGATCGTCCGGTCGATCAGCGAGGTGTAGAGCACGCGCAGGATGCTGGGACGCCGGTAGGGCGGGAGTTCCAGCGTGAAGCTGCTGGCTTCGCCCCGGAGGAAGGACCGGGACAGCACGGCCGACACCAGCAGGGTCGTCGCGGCGCCGATCAGGACGATGAGGACCAGTGAGCCCGCCGCGGCCATGGCTGCGAAGGCCGGTGGGAAGGCCGCCGCCACGAAGAGGGTGGCCAGTATGATGAGCGTGGGCCACCGCCCGTTGCAGGGCATGAAGTTGTTGGTCAGGATGGCGATCAGCCGTTCCCGGGGGGAATCGATGACGCGGCAGGCCACGACCCCGGCCGCGTTGCAGCCCAGCCCCATGCTCATGGTGAGCGCCTGCTTGCCGTGGGCGCCCGCCTTCTTGAACAGGGCGTCGACATTGAAGGCCACGCGGGGGAGGTATCCCAGGTCTTCCAGTATGGTGAATATGGGGAAGAAGATCGCCATGGGCGGCAGCATGACGGCGATCACCCAGGCCAGCCCCCGGTACACGCCGTGCCAGATGAACCCGGTGACCCACCAGGGCATGCCCAGCCACTCGAAGAGCTCGACGCCGCGCGCACCCAGCCAGAACAGTCCTTCTGCCAGCAGGGAGGAGGGCACGTTGGCGCCCGATATCGTGATCCAGAAGACGACGCCCAGGAGCAGGGCCATGAAGGGCAGGCCCCAGATCCTCGAGGTCACGATGCGGTCCAGCTTCTGGTCCCAGGGATAGGAGGCCGTTTCGTCAGTGCGGACCACCTTCCGGGTGATCGCCTCGGCATCCTGGTAGATGGCCTCGACGATTTCATCCCGGTACGATCCGTCCAGACCTCGTTGCATCTCCTCGACCCGGCCGAGAATGTCCTCGCCGGCCGTGTGTTTTGTCGAAGTCTCGCTCACGATTTCATTTCCCGTCAATTGCACCGGCCTGGATGCCCATCCGGCTGAATTCGCCCGTTTCCAGGGCCCGGCGCACCCGGTAGTCGCCGTCGAGCAGCCTGAAGGCAATCCAGCGGGGGTTCGGCAGGTCCGGGTAGGACGTTCGTAGCATGCCCGTGATCGTATCCACCGTCCGGTCGAGGTCCTCGTTGCCTGTTATGCGCCGCGGCGCGTTCTTGATCTCGCCCTGGATCACGTCGGCGACCGTGCGCATCAAAAGGCCCAGTCCTTCCTTCTTCCGGGCCGACACGGGCACGACCGGCACGCCCAGTTCCCGGGAGAGCGAACGGTGATCCACCGAGATCCCCTTGCGCGCGGCCTCGTCCATCAGGTTCAGGCAGACCACTGCTCTTTCCGTGATCTCCAGCACCTGGAGCACGAGGTTGAGATTGCGCTCGAGCATGGTGGCGTCGACGACGATCAACGTGCAGTCGGGGCGGCCGAAGAGGATGAAGTCCCGGGCGATCTCCTCGTCGATGGACGCCGACAGCAGGGAATACGTGCCGGGCAGGTCGATCATCTTGTACCTGCTGCCGTTGAACTCGAAACCGCCCTCGGCCCGATTTACCGTTTTCCCGGGCCAGTTCCCCGTATGCTGTTTCAGTCCGGTCAAGGCGTTGAAGACCGTGCTCTTTCCCACGTTAGGGTTCCCTGCCAGGGCGATGACATAATCCCATCGATCCAGCGAAACACCCATCTGCACCAGGTTTTCCTGCAGCGCGCATGATGCGCAATCATGACCGGGCGGTGCGGCCGTGCCTTGCGGCGCGGGCGATCCTGACGGTGCGGCGTCGGTACTCATGCGTCGATCTCCTGTTCCTTCCGCGGTGCTTTTTCGATACGGATCAGATCGGACTGTTCACGGCGCAGCGCGATCATCGTATTGCGAACCCGGTAGGCCGTGGGATCGCTGAAGGCGCTTTGCATGACCCGCTCGACGCGTGCACCGGGCGTGAGACCCAGGTCCTGGAACCGCCTTCGGGTGAGACCCTGGCAGGCCGGCGCCAGCCCGACGACCCTCCCCGCCTCGCCGCTTTCCAGCGTGGTGAGCGGTACGCCCGACGGTTCGACGTCATCGGTGGGGGCCTCGCGCACGGACACGTTCGCGGCCACGACCGGCGCCAGCACATGTTCGGCGTCCGGCGTGCCGATGACCACCCGCACAGGCGACATGTCCACGATCGTGATGACCATCCCGGGGTGTAGGTCCTCGGCGATGATCTGGGCGTACACTTCGGGCGGTTCGTCCTCGATATGCACGATCAGCGCCGGAACGCCCGCCGGCCAGTCGACGAGCTTATGGCTTTCGATTTCCTTCATGTCGCCGGCGGCGTTCGGGATCGGATCCCCCTGGGGATCGAAGGCGGGATGGCCCATGTCGGCGTCCATCTTGTCGACCTGCGCCTCGGTCACCGTATGTTCCAGCCGGTGGGCGCGGGCATGGATCTCTTCCCGGGGCACCGAAGTCTCATCGGCGAGATACCGCTCGAACAGCCGGTGGGCCCGGACGATCTGGAGCGCCCAGCGGTGGCCCGCCGCCGTGAGCCGCATGCCCTGGCCCGTCACGACCACAAGATCCAACTGGGCCATGCGATTGACCAGGACCAGCGTGTGTTTCGTCGACGTGCCCAGGGTATTGGAAAGGGTCTCCACGGACGCCGGCCGGCCGTCGTGCTGAAACTGGTGCAGATGGGCAAGGGCGTCCTCCACGGCCTGCCGGGATTGCAGCCAGCGCCGGCGCCGGATGCGCCAGAACAGGCCGTATTGCGGTACGAAAAGCGCGCCGACAACGATGAGCACGATGATACCGGTCATGGGTCAGCCCGCCCCTCGTCGCTTCCTTCGCCGGCCGCCAGGCTTTCGACCAGGACGGTACGCGCGACCTGACGCCCGATATGGTGTTCCTCTCCAGCAATGCGCAGGAGCATGGGGCCTTCGAAGGGCTCCTTATTCAGTACCTCCACGGTGTTTTCCGGCCGCAGGCCGAGTTTCGCCAGATACCGGAGCAACTCCGGATCCGTGTCGGTCACGCGGCGGATGACCACGGTACGGCCCGCTTCCATGTCGGACAGCTTCTCGTGATTCGTGGTGGCGATGGCCCCGTCCTTTGTCGGAATGGGCGAGCCGTGGGGATCCGTTGTAGGGTATCCCAGCATGGCGTCGATCTTGTCCTCGAACTCTTCGGAGATCACGTGTTCGAGCCGTTCCGCTTCCGCGTCCACCTGGTCCCATGTAAACCCGAGCGCTTCCGCCATGTACACCTCCAGCAGCCGGTGATGGCGGATGATTTCGAGGGCGATCTTCCTGCCCGCGTCGGTCAGCCTGATCGCCTGGTAGGGCCGGTGCTCGACCAGACCAGACTCCGACAGCCGCTTCATCATGTTGGTGACGGAGGCCGCCGATACGCCCATCCGGTCCGCAACGGCATTGGTCGACGCAGTTTCGGCGTTTTCCTGCAGCTTGTAGATGGTTTTCAGGTAATCTTCGGTGGCGGGCGTGGGCATGGGAACGACCAATTACGGTTACGGCGTTGCCTGGATCGAAACGGCGTCATTTTTAGACAGGGATAAATA
>VXWP01000025.1 GCA_009835325.1 Gemmatimonadota bacterium
CCATCGCCAATACCATCCTCGGCATCCTGAACAAGAACAGGCCCACCCACATCGCCGCGGTGTTCGATACACCCGAACCGACCCACCGCCACGAGCAGTATCCCGAGTACAAGGCGCAGCGGGACGCCATGCCCGAAGACCTGAGCATCGCGCTGCCTTTCCTGTTCCGGTTGATCGAAGGATTCAACATCCCGGTGATCCGCGTCCCGGGATGGGAGGCCGACGACGTGATCGGAACCTTGGCGAAGCAGGCCGACGAAGCGGGTTTCACCACCTTCATGGTCACGCCGGACAAGGACTACGCGCAACTCGTCTCCGAGCAGTCCTACATCTGCAAGCCCGGGAACACCGGGGACAACTTCGAAACCATGGGCGTGGCCGAGGTGCTGGAGAAATGGGGCGTCGAGCGGGTCGACCAGGTGATCGACGTGCTCGGGCTCATGGGCGATACCAGCGACAACGTGCCCGGCGTTCCGGGCGTCGGCGAAAAGACCGCGCAGAAGCTCATCGCCCAGTTCGGATCCGTAGAGAACCTGCTGGAAAACACCCACGAGTTGAAGGGCAAGCAGAAAGAGCGCATCGAGGATAACCGGGACATGGCCGTGTTGTCAAAGAGCCTGGTCACCATCGAGCGGGACGTGCCGCTGGACGTCACACCGGACGCATTGACCGTCAAGGAGCGCAAGGAAGAAGACCTCAAGAAGCTGTTCGTCGAACTGGAGTTCAATACCCTGGGCAAGCGGCTCTTCGGGGACGATTTCTCGGCGGCCCCCCGGCTGACCGTCGCCGGCACCCAGGAAGACCTGTTCGGGGCTGACCAGCTGAAGACGATCGCGGACGTGGAGCACGACTACCACTGCGTCGACACCCCGGAAGCCCGCGCGGCGCTCATCGACGAACTCTCCCGTGCGCCCTCCTTCTGTTTCGACATGGAAACGACGAGCCTGGATCCCAAGACCTGCGAAATCCTGGGATTCGCCTTCTCGATCAAGCCGCATACCGGTTATTATGTGCCCATGCCGGACGGACGACGGGAGGAGGTACTGCGGGTCGCAGCCGAATTCCAGTCCCTCTTCGACGACACCGGCAAGGAACTCATCGGCCACAACATCAAGTTCGACCTGTCCGTGCTGCGGTGGCACGGGATCACCGTGTCCTGCCGCATCTTCGACACCATGCTGGCAGCCTACGTGACCGTGCCGGACCTGCGCCGTACCATGGATTACCTCTCCCAGGCCCTTTTGGGCTACACGCCGATTTCCATCACCACCCTCATCGGCGAGAAGGGCGAGGAACAGGGCACGCTGAGGGACGCGCCGCTGGAGAAGGTCGTGGAGTACGCGGCCGAAGACGCCGATATCACCCTGCAACTGGCCAAGCTTCTGCGGCCCCGGATCGGCGAGATGAACCAGGATACCGTCTTCACGGACATCGAGTGTCCCCTGGTGCCCGCCCTCGTGGAAATGGAACACGAAGGCGTGCGGATGGACGTGGGGCAGCTCGAGCACCTTTCCCGCCTGCTCGATGAAGAGATCCAGCGGTCCTCGGACCGGATCACCGAACTGGCCGGTGAACCCGTGGACTTCAATTCGGCGAAACAGCTCGGGCACATCCTCTTCGACAAGCTGAAAATCGATCCCAACGCCAAGCGCACGGCCAAGACCGGCCAGTACTCGACGGCGGAAGCCATACTCCGCCGGCTCGCGCCCAAGCACGAGATCGTGGAGCAGATCCTCCACTACCGGATGTGCACCAAGCTGAATTCGGTGTACGTCAGCCAGTTGCCGCACGCCGTGTTTTCCGGGACGGGGCGCGTGCATACCTCCTATGAGCAGGCCGTGATCGCTACCGGACGTATCCAGTCCCACGGACCCAACCTGCAGACCATCCCGGTCCGCACGGAGATGGGCCGCCAGATCCGCAAGGCCTTTGTGCCCCGGGACGACGACTACCTCCTGATGGCCGCGGACTATTCCCAGATCGAACTGCGCATCGCGGCCGAGCTCAGCCGGGACGAGGGCATGATGGAGACCTTCATCCAGCACGAGGACATCCACTCGGCGACGGCCATGAAGATCTACGACGTGGAGCCCGACGGGGTGACCGACGAGATGCGACGGCGCGCCAAGACCGTCAATTTCGGCATCATCTACGGCATCTCCGCTTTCGGGCTGGCCGAACGGCTCAACATCCCGAGGGGACAGGGGCAGGAGTTGATCGACCAGTATTTCGCGAAGTATCCGGGGACGCGCAAGTACATGGACGAAACGGTCAAGTTCGCGGAGGAGAACGGATTCGTCGAGACCATGACGGGCCGGCGCCGGTACCTGCGGGACATCAATTCCCGGAACAACACCACCAAGCGCGCCGAGGAGCGCGTCGCCATCAATTCCCGCATCCAGGGCACGGCGGCCGACCTGATCAAGCTGGCCATGACGCGGATTCACAACGAGTTTAAAAAGCGGGCGTGCCGCACGCGGATGCTGCTACAGGTGCATGACGAACTCGTCTTCGACCTGCACAGATCGGAACAGGACACCGTGCCCGGCCTGATCGAGGAATGCATGCGGGGCGCGCTGCCCATGACCGTGCCCATCGAAGTGGAAATCGGCATCGGCGCGAACTGGCTGGAAGCCCATTAGCGGCCTGGAATGCCCTCTAGCGGCCTGGATGCGCGCGCGCGTCAGAAACAGGACCGCACACCGAAGAAAGGAAAGGATACAATGAGCGCAGGAAACGGCTGGATCCGGGTAGGTACCCTCGCGGACGTGCCGCCCGGGGAGTCCCGCGCCGTCAAGATCAGCGAGGGGCGCAGCGTCGCCCTGTTCAACGTGGATGGCCGCATCCACGCCACAGACAACCAGTGCCCCCACATGGGGTTTCCGCTGACGCGCGGCGTGGTGAAGGACGGCGTCCTGACCTGCGACTGGCACGGACGCAGCTTCGATCTCGAAGGCGGCGGTTGCTTCAACTACGAATGCGACGACCTGGAGACCTTCCCGGTCGACATCCGCGGGGACGAACTGTGGGTTCAGGCCGGGGACGCGACCTACCGGCGCCGCGACCAGCACCTGCAGCTGCTCTGGGAGGGCCTCCTGAGCGGGGATTCGTGGACGATCTCCAAGGCCACCGCCCTGCTGCTCAACGGAGGCGTTTCGGAACACGACATCGTGCAGCTGGTCCTGCGTCACCTGGGCCGTCACGTGGCGTCGGAGCAGGACGCGGGCGGGGGCGGCAACATCGTTTCCCTGCTGGTCTCCGGCCTCGAAGTCGGCAAAAGGTACGACGGGGAGGATCGCCTGATGGCCCTGTCGCTGGCCGGCCGTGCGGCGTCGGGACGGGCGTCCGAACGGCTCGAGGTCATCACGCTGCCGCCGCCGGTGAGCTGGGAACAGATCGACGGCTGGGTACGCATGTTTTCCCGCAACATGCAGGATTTCCGGATCGAACGGTGCCTGCACACGGCCCGCGAAAACGGCCAGGAAGCGCATATCTTCAAGCTGCTGTTCGAATGCGCCGTGGCCCCTTATTTCCTGGGTTTCGCCCGGAATGTGGCCAACCTGGGGGACCTCGCCCGGGTGGTGGATACCTTCGGCTGGGGCGAGGCGTCCGAACTGGTCTGCAACCTCGGCGCCAAGATGGTCGGACGGGGCCGCGACGAGCCTGAGCGTTTTCACCGGGACGCGGTGCGCCTGCTCGAAGGCCTCGCGCCCGAACTCGAATCACGGGATTACGGGGCGAACACCCGCACCGACTACGATGAGAACGCCCTCGTGGACGCCCTGTTGAGCGTCGACATCGAGCGGTCATTCGAGGCCGTGGCCAAGGCCCTGCGCGACGGCGTGGCTATCGAACGCCTCATCACGACCTTCGTCCTGCTCGCGGCGGACCGCATGGCGCGGACGCCCGTGAACGTCGACGCCGGCTGGGGGCCGCTGTCCACCGAGTACAACCTGGCGGCTTCACTGCGGCACGTCCACGCCTACGGCGGTCCCGCGGCCGCGGCGAAGGGTCTCTTCCACGCCGCATGGCAGATCTTCGACAACCGATGGATCAACATTCCCTCCCGCGCTCTCGACGAACCCCTTCCGGATCATGCTTCGGACGCGCCAGACGCGGCCACCGCTTCGGAGCGCATCGTCCATGCCATCAAGTCGCTGGATATCCACGGCGTGGGCGACCAGGTGGTGGGTTACCTGAACAGCGGCTTCGACGGTTCGGAACTGCTCAGGGAAATCGGCCGGGCGATCCTGTGGGACGATACCAACATGGAGCTTCTGCCCACGCTGCGCGTCACGTTCAATGAATGGGAAGGCGGCGGCGATGCGGACGCGGGTGGTTCGGGACACCCGTCCCGGTACCAGCTCCTGGTGGGGCTGGCCCGGTACGCGACGGACGTGCGCCTGAACAAGAACAGCATGGCATCCATCAATACGGCTATGCGGTTTTCTGAAGGGCGGACGACGGTCGAAGTGTTTGACGACTAGGGATCGATCGACTGCAGACGTGGATCATCTGACAAGTAACATGCACGGATCATCGGAGAGGTAATCGGTTATGGCGACGGAACAGAATGGATTCGTACGGGTGGCGGGCGCGGACGAGGTGGTGGACGGCAAGCCCAAGGCCGTGAAGGTGGAGGGAAGGAGCATCGCCCTCTTCAGGCACAACGGGTCGATCTACGCCACGGACAACCAGTGTCCCCACATGGGCTACCCGCTGACCCGGGGGCGCGTCCGCAACGGCGTGCTGACCTGCGACTGGCACGGATGGAGCTACGATCTCGGCGGCGGCGGCTGTTTCACCGGCGGGTGCGACGACCTCGAGACTTTCCCGGTCGAAGAGCGAAACGGTGACGTATTCGTAAGTGTCGGCGACGGTGGATCGAAACGGTCCGACGCCCATTTCCTGCTGCTGAAGGAGGGACTCTATTCCACAGACCAGTGGACCATATCCAAGGCCGTGGCCATCATGCTGGCGCGAGGTGTGTCGGAAGGGGACACGCTGAACCTCATCATCCGCCACGGCGGCCGGCACATCGCCACGGAACGAGGCGCCAACGACGGCGGCGGAGAGGTATCGGATTTCGTCAACGGGATCAAAGTGGCCCGTCAATACGAGAGCGACGACCGGATTATACCGCTGACCTTCGCCGCCCATGGACTGTCGGGCCGCGCGGGGGACCGGCCTAGCATCCAGCGGCTGCCCGACCCGGTCACCTGGGAGAAGCTCGAAGGCTGGATCCGGGTGTTTTCGAAAGACAAGAAATGGGAAGGCATCGAGAAGTGCTTGATCACCGCCCGGCGCATGGGCGGCCATGACCACGAGATCCTGCCGCTGCTCTTCGAATGCGCCATGGCGCCCCATTTCCTCGGCAATTCGAACAACCTGCTCAACATCGGCTACATCGCGGAGGTGCTCGAGGAATTCGGATGGGACGATGCGGAGGAACTGGTCTGCAACCTGTCGGCCAAGATCCTGGGCCAGGAGCGGGGTCTGCCCGACGAGATCCGGCAGTCGGCCATCGACCGGTTCATTGCCGACACGGCGACGCTGGATGCCCTCGAAGACGGACAGGCCGACGGTTTCGCCGTGGATTTCGACGAGGATGCCTTCGCCGAAGGCCTGGTCAGCGGCGAGATCGGACCGACCTTCGGTGCGGTCACGCAGGCGTTGAAAGACGGCGTATCCATTGATCGGATCGTGACGACCATGGTGATCCTCGCCGCGGACCGCATGGCGCGCACGCCGGTGAACATGAACCCCGGCTGGGGGGGACTGGTCCGGGAGATGATGATGGCCTCCGCGGTGCGCAAGGCCCAGCGGTTTGCCGGCTCCAGGGTCGCCGCCCAGGCTCTGTACCACGTCGCCTGGCAGTTCTATGGCGACCGTTGGCTGAACATCACCCACCGGCCCCTGTCCGAGTCCCGCGGCAGCCTGCCCCCGGGAAGCGCGGACGAGTCCGAAGCGATCGAAAGCGTCCTTTCATCCATCGAAAAGATCCAGATCAGGGAAATCGGGCGGCAGACCCGGGACTACCTGCGATCCGGCTATTCGGGAGACGCGCTGCTCAGCGGTCTCGGCCTGGTGATCCTCAAGGACGATAACGGCCGCAACATCCTCTCCACGCTGCGGACCATCTTCGACGAGTGGACCCTGTGCGCGGATCACCCCTCGCGCAACCAGTTGCTGGTCGGCCTGGCACGCTGGGCCACCGACAGCCGGCGCGCCACGGGAAGCCAGTCCGCCGCGGCGACAGCCCTGCGGTTCGCCAAGGGGCAGACCGCGGTGGATCTGTACGAGGCGTAGTCGCCAATCTCTACCCGGGTCGAATCGGTTTCGAGGTGCACGGACATGGGTGCGGATTCTTCGATAAAACGGCTTAACACACTATACCGGGAAGACCCCGACGAGGCCGACCGGTTGCTGTTCGGACGCCGCACCTATCCTGATCGGCGCGGATTCCTGAAGAACGCCGGCCTGGCGGCCATGGGCGCGCTGGTCGGGGCCGCGATCCCCTTCCACCGCGACATCCCCGCCCACTTCATTCCGGTGGCGCTCGCCGCCGAGGGCGTCATTCCCGGCAAGGACGGCCTCACGGTCCTCAATGACCTGCCCATGTGCGCGGAGACCCCTCCGCACCTCCTCGATGACACCATCACGCCCACCGAAAGACACTTCGTCCGCAACAACGGACTGATGCCCGAGGATCTGGACGCATCGCGCTGGCTACTTGCGATCGACGGCCTGGTCGACCACCCGTTGACGCTCGGTCTCGATGATCTAGGAGCGCGTTTCGAAGTCGTAACCCGTGCATTGGCCCTGGAATGCGCGGGTAACGGGCGTGCCTTCTTCGACCCGAAGACGAAGGGCGAACAGTGGACCTACGGCGCGGTGGCCTGCTCGAAGTGGACGGGGGTGCGGCTTTCAGATGTGCTGGCGGCCGCTGGAATCTGGCCCGAAGCCGTCTACACCGCCCACTACGGCGCCGATACCCACCTTTCCGGCGCGTCGGCCGGGCTTCCCATCTCCCGCGGGGTGCCGATCGACAAGGCCATGGACCCGCACAGTCTCATCGCCTTTGCCCAGAACGGCCGGCCGATCCACCCTATGAACGGCGGCCCGCTGCGGCTGATCGTCCCCGGTTGGCCCGGTTCGTGTTCCCAGAAGTGGCTGACTCGCGTTGAGATCCGGGACCGGGTACACGACGGGCCCAAGATGACCGGAACCTCTTACCGCCTGCCGGACCGTGGGATCGCGCCCGGCGAGACCGTGGATGAACAGGACTTCCGCATCATCGAGCGCATGCCGGTGAAGTCGCTGATCACCCATCCCGCGACGGGACACCGGACAACGGAAGGCTCGGTCGAGGTGCGCGGTCATGGGTGGACGGGCGAGGGGCGCGTCGACTCGGTGGACCTGTCGATCGACTTCGGGGCGACCTGGATGCCCGCGACGCTGGATGATCCGGTAAACGCCTACGCCTGGCAGAACTGGCGGGCCACAGTGTCGTTCCCGCAGGAAGGATATTACGAGGTTTGGGCCAGGGCGACGGATTCGCGCGGCGTCAGCCAGCCCCACGCCATCGCGTGGAATCCCGGCGGCTACCTGAACAACGCCATGCACCGTATTGCCGTTTACGTGGAGTGAACCCGACCGGCTGGTGTTTTAACTCACATTGCCAAGGGGGTATGTTGCGTGCATAAAGTTCAGGGATTCGGCGGGTTCTTCTTTCGGGCAGAGGATCCGGAAGGACTTGCGAAATGGTACCATGATCACCTTGGCATCGATCCTGCTCCAACGAACATGGAGATGACGCCCTGGATGACCAAGTCCGGGGTCACGGTTTTCTCACCATTCAACGCTGACACGGATTACTTCGCAGCGGACAAGGCTTTCATGTTGAACTTCCGCGTGGCCGATCTGGACGCGATGATCACACAATTGAAGTCTGCGGATATCGAGGTCAGCCACGAAAGCGAGATGGAGGGCATCGGTCGCTTCGCCCGTATCCACGACCCCGAAGGAAACGCGATCGAGCTTTGGGAACCCGCCTCGTGAGATTCGGGATTACGCCGGTTGCGGACCCTGGAAGGGGCAGCCCGTGGGGTCGGATCCTTTGACAATCACGCCTTCCTTCTGTCGTTGCCGCGGGAGGGGTATTACGAGGTTTGGACCAGGGCGATGTATTCCCGCGTCGTCAGCCAGTCCCACGCCATCGCGTGGAATCCCGGCGGCTACCTGAACAACGCTATGTACCGTATTGCCGTTTACGTGGAGTAGGAACCTCCCTACGCCACGATTTTATTTCCGATAGTGCGATATAGAATCCTACTTATCCGAAAGGGGTTGGTGAAACGCTAAGTAGTTATTGACAACGTATCAAATTTGATACACGTTAGAAACGATGTCTGCATGTTGCGTGTAGTTTTCTATAGGACTGAAAGTGGACGTGAACCGGTCCGGGATTGGTTGACAACTTTAACCAGAGAGGATAAGAAGGCTATAGGCGCAGATATCAAGACAGTTCAGTTTGGCTGGCCATTGGGTATGCCACTAGTACGCAGACTGTATCGTGGGGTTTGGGAAGTGAGGTCTGTACTTCAAGGACGCAAAGCGCGAGTGCTGTTCACAGTTCAAGGCAGCTCGATCGTTTTATTGCACGGGTTCATCAAGAAGGAACGTAAGACACCCTATCAGGACCTGCAACTCGCCAAAACGCGAGCGGCTAAGCTGGGAGATTTGCCAGAATGACTTCTGTTAACATACACGTCGGAAGCGACTTCGATGACTATCTGAAGGAAGAAGGACTGACTCAAGAGGTAGAACGAGTCGCGATAAAGCGAGTGGGTGCTTATCAGGTGGGGCAATACATGTTGAATCAGGGACTGACCAAGACGGAAATGGCCCGGCGAATGCACACGAGTCGTGCCTCACTGGATCGTCTACTGGATCCGGAAAACAGTTCGGTTACGTTGCAAACCCTCGAACGGGCGGCCCGTGCGCTGGGGAGACGTCTGCATATCGCGCTGGTTTGACGCTGATCCCGAGCTGCTACACGTTATCCACGGCCGGCCGCGGCAGATCCGCCCAGTGGTCCGTGGGATCGGATCCCTTGACGATCACGCCTTCCTTGTTCCAGTTGAGTTCGGCGCGGACGGAGGCGGCGCAGAACCTGAGCGTCAGGCCGCAACGGCGACGGTCCGATGTATTGAGCCCGGATCCATGCAGCAGCAGGTCGCTGTGCAGTGAGATCTCTCCCGCCTTGAGTTCGATGTCCACCTCGGTGCCGTACATCCCGACTTCTTTCACCGTCTGGTTGAGCACGTTGTTCTCGACTTCTTCGCTCATGTGATAGGTAAGGTGCCCGTAGTGGTGCGATCCGGCCACGAATCGCATGCAGGCGTTGCCCGTGTCCGCGTCGTCGATGGCCAGCCAGGCGGTGACCGTCTTTGAAGGCGAGAGGGGCCAGAAACTGGCGTCCTGGTGCCAGTTGACTATCTTGCCGTCCCCCGGAAGCTTGCAGAAGAAGTGGGCGCCCCAGCCCACGACGTCGTCGCCAAGCAGGTCGCTGATGTAGGCGACGATCCGCGGATCGTTCATGATGTCGTGCACCATGCCCGATTTCAGGTGGGCCGAAATGATGGAATAGTTGTGGTCGCCCCGCGCCATGACCTGCTCGATCATGCCGTCGAACTCATCCCGGATGGCGTCGATTTCTTCGTCCGAGTAAATCCTGAAGGGCTTCAGGTAGCCCTGTTCGTTGAAGATATCGATCTGTGCGCTCGTAAGCACGGCCGGATGGTCGTTGCGGACCGGGTGATACCGCAGGTCGCGGGACATGCGGATCAGGTCTTCCGGGGTCGGCATCTGCTTGAATCGGGTGTCCTGCAGGGTCGTCTGCGCCATGGGACCGCTCCTTGTGGTGGCCGTCGGCCGGGTTGAAGGCCTCAGCGCTCGTTTTTCGTCCTCAAAATGACGTTCTCGGTTTCCATTTCCCAGGTTTCATTGTAGACCAGGGGCCGCGGCCTGCGCGGCGGATAGTCCGGCGGGGGATTCTCCGGGTCATTCAGTTCCAGGCGGTCGCGACCCCGGGGCGCTTCATACCAGTGTTTCTCCCGCTCAGCCGCCTCGATTTCCCTGCGGAGGATGAACTCCGCGTGATCGAAACCGGAGATCGCCGCGTCCGCCAGGAATACGCGATGCACCTCGCCGCCGTCCCAGGTTTCCAGGTCCGGCAACACCACGGGACCCGTACAGACCTGAAACTCGGCGTCTTCCTCGTTAATATTGATCAGATCCACGGGAAACTCAAGGGTTACCTTCAGGCTTCGGTCCGCCTGGCCTGCCTGGTCCGCCTGGTCCCGGTCGTGGCGGGTAGTTGAGGCGGTCCAGGTGATCCTGACGTTCATCAGGTCCCGGTCCAGCGTGGCCTGGACTAACTCTCGGGCATTGGTCAGCGTATCATCGATATCGTACTGCCTGATGTCGATATCGTGGCCCTGGAACTGCTCTTCCAGCGGGGTTCCCCCGGATCCGGCGGGCTCGGTGCTCGGCTTCCTGGAAATGGGAATGCTCAGGCTTCGGCTGAAGGCCATGCGCCATTCATCGCTGGGTATCTGGAAGAGGTTTCGGCGGGCGATCGTGTACTCCGAGCGGCAGGGCGCCCCCAGGTACAGCTCTGTTTTGTGTCCGGTTTCCAGATCTTCCACGGTACAGGCCGCCTCCAGATGGAACCGCACCTGGTAGGCTTGTCCCGGTGTCCCGACGAACCCACCGGCGTACTTGTATACCGGATCGGGTTTCCAGGGCCGGGATTTCCAGTGGAAGGAGGAACGATGAAATGCGATCATAATGAACCAAAATGTCCGGTTAACCGGGGCGGAGCAATACAAATTTGACCACGTAACGGATGGTCCGCGACCTTGATTTCTGTTGCGAGCGGAGGGCGGGACTGCTACATTGAAAGAACGTTTCAATAGGCAAATGACGGCGCGCAACCGAGATAAACAACGAAGCGCAGACCCGGAGAAAACAACGCCCGGTTCCGGCACATAACGGGCGCGGCCCATCGTACACAACGGTCCACGGACTGGAAATGACGCAGGATTCCTCACGCTCGGAGTATGAAATTGACCTGGATCGCGTAGAGTCCCTGGAATGGCTCGAATCGCTGGACTACGTGCTCCAGCACTCCGGACCGGGCCGGGTGCGCCAGCTGATCGCCCAGCTCCAGGCCCACGCCCGCGGCAAGGGCGTCCGGCTCCCCTTCGCAGAGAACACGCCTTACATCAACACCATCCCCCCCGACCAGCAGCCGCCCTATCCCGGCAGCGACGAACTCGAGCACCGGATCCGCAATATCATCCGGTGGAACGCCATGGCCATGGTGGTCCGCGCCAACACGGCGGACAAATCCCTCGGCGGTCACATCGCCACGTACGCCTCGGTCTGCAACCTCTACGAGGTGGGCTTCAACCATTTCTTCCGCGGACCGGGCGAAGGTTACGACGGCGACCAGATCTTCTTCCAGCCGCATTCCTCGCCGGGCATCTACGCCCGGGCCTATATCGAGGGGCGGTTCAACGAACAGCACCTGGACAACTTCCGCCGCGAGCTGCGGCCGGGAGGCGGACTTTCGTCCTACCCCCATCCCTGGCTCATGCCCGACTTCTGGATCTTCCCCACGGCCTCCATGGGCTTGAGTGCCATCATGTCCATCTACCAGGCCCGGTTCAACCGGTACCTGGAAGACCGCGGTCTCAAGCAAGGCAACGGCTGCAAGGTCTGGGCGTTTCTCGGCGACGGGGAAACGGACGAACCCGAGGCCCTCGGCGCCATCACCCTGGCGGCGCGCGAGAAGCTGGACAACCTGATCTTCGTGGTCAACTGCAACCTGCAGCGGCTGGACGGCCCGGTGCGGGGCAACGGCAAGATCATCCAGGAACTCGAAGCCGCCTTCCACGGGGCCGGATGGAACGTCATCAAGGTGATCTGGGGAAGCGGATGGGATCCTCTGCTCGCCCATGACGACGAAGGGCTGCTCGTGAAGCGCATGGGCGAGATCGTCGACGGCCAGTACCAGAAGTACACCGTTTCGGACGGCAAGTACCAGCGGGAGCATTTCTTCGGCGTGCATCCCAAACTCATGGAGATGTCCAGGCTGCTTACCGACGAGCACGTGCGGACCATTATCCGGGGCGGCCACGACCAGGAGAAGATCTACGCGGCGTACAAGGCGGCAGTGGAACATCCGGGCGCGCCGACCGTCATCCTGGCCAAGACGATCAAGGGATACGGCCTCGGCGAGTGGGGCGAGGGCAAGAACACGGCCCACCAGCAGAAGATGATCGACGAGGACGGGCTGCGCCATCTGCGCACCGAACTGGGCATCCCCCTTTCCGACGACGAGGTCCGCGAAGCGCCGTATTTCAGGCCGTCGGCGGACAGCGCCGAAATGGAGTACATCCGGGAACGGCGGGAGAGTCTCGGCGGCTACATTCCCCGGCGCAACGTTGTGAATCCCGGCCTGCCCTCCGCGCCGACGGACGAGGTGTTCGACGAATTCAAGGCGGGGACGGACGGCCGCGAGGTCTCGACGACCATGGTGTTTACCCGAATGCTGTCGCGCCTGCTGCGGGAACCCGAAATCGGCAAGCTGATCGTCCCCATCGTACCCGACGAGGCCCGGACCTTCGGCATGGAAGCCCTTTTCCGCCAGTGCGGCATCTATTCCCACGCCGGCCAGCTCTACGAACCGGTGGACATCGACACGCTCCTCTACTACAAGGAGGCGCAGGACGGCCAGATCCTCGAGGAAGGCATCACGGAGGCGGGCTCCCTGTCCTCCTTCGTGGCCGCCGGGACGGCCTATTCGACCCACGGCGTCAATACGATCCCCTTCTTCATCTTCTATTCCATGTTCGGCCTGCAGCGCGTCGGCGACCTGATCTGGGCCGCCGCGGAAATGCGCACTCGGGGCTTCCTGCTGGGCGGTACGGCGGGACGGACGACGCTGAACGGCGAGGGGCTCCAGCACCAGGACGGCCAAAGCCACCTGCTGGCCGACCCGGTCCCCAACCTGCTGACCTACGATCCGGCTTACGCCTACGAGCTGGCGACCATCATCAAGGACGGCATCCGGCGCATGTACGTCGACCAGGAAGACCTGTTCTACTACATCACCGTGCAGAACGAGAACTACGCCATGCCGTCCATGCCGGAAGGGGTGGAAGAAGGCATCCTGAAGGGCATGTACCGGCTCAGTTCGCTGAACGGGGGCACGGCAAAGGCCCACCTCTTCGGAAGCGGTTCCATCATCAACGAATCGCTGAAGGCCCAGGAGATGCTGGCCGAAGACTTCGGCGTGGAAGCGGACGTCTGGAGCGTGACGAGCTACAAGCAACTGCGGCGCGACGCCATGGAGACCGAACGCTGGAACCTGCTGCACCCGTCGGAAGCGCCCAGGGTGCCGTATGTTACCGCATGTCTCGAGGATACCGGAGGTGTCTACGTCATGGCCTCCGACTATGTCAGGACGCTGCCGGATTCCATCGCGCGCTGGGTGCCGGGCCCCGTGGTCTCGCTGGGGACGGACGGTTTCGGGCGTAGCGACAGCCGGCCGGCGCTACGGAACTTCTTCGAGATGGACGCCCGATTCATCACCCTCGGCACCCTCAATGCCCTCGCCCGGAAAGGCGACCTCTCCCCGGAGGTCCCGGAGCGGGCCATGCGCAAGCTGGAAATCGACCCCGAAAAGGCCAACCCCCTGGACGTGTGATCAGGTGTGACGGGGCGCCCGGCCGCGTCACGCCGACCAGGCGGGATCAGGCGTACAGTGCGTTGCTGAAAGCACGGCGGTATTGCCGCGTGGTGGGGTGATCCTCGCCGAGCATGCCGAAAATGGCGACACAGCTCCTCCTGGCCCCGTCGTCGTCATAGGACCGGTTCTTCTCCAGCACCTCGATGAAGCGCTGCAGGGCAAGGTCGTATTCCTCCCGCCTCAGATGCTCGATCGCCTGGATATAGATGGGCCGGACCGGGGCGTCCTCGAGACGCTCGGGCGTGTCCAGGTGAAGGAAGAGTTCCGCGATGGTCCGCAGTACGACCGCCGAGTCGTGGTATTCCGTGCCTGGTTCGATGGTTCGTAAAAGCTCCAGGCTGCGGCCGGGATCATCATCCAGCCAGGTGCGCGCCAGGCAGACCGCCGCCTGCTCGTTGTCCGGCTCCGCCGCCAGGACGTCCTCAAGCATCTCGCGGGACGCATCCCGGTCGCCGGTTTCGAGCAGCCGAAGCGCTTCTTCCAGCTGCTTAGCGCGTGGACTGGGCAGGGCTTTCTTGAGCCACTGTTCGATCATGGGCTCCGGCAGCGCGCCGGTAAACTCGTCCCGGACTTCGCCGTCGACAAACATCTTCACGTTCGGAATCCCCTGTATCCCGTATTGCCGGGCGATGTCCGTGTGCGTTTCCGTGTTGACCTTCACGAGTTTCCACCGGTCCCGGTGGCGTTCGGCGAGGGATTCGATTACGGGGCCGAGCATCTTGCAGGGCCCGCACCATTCCGCCCAGAAATCGACCAGCACGGGGACCGTGTGACTCTGTTCGACCACTTCTTTGTTGAAGTCCGAAACTTCGTAACTCATTGCCGTTCCTTACCGGTCTGCGGCGCGCATGGTAGAGAGCCGCTGGTTGACACGTATGCCGACTGGGGTTATCTTTCTTTGCGGTTCATCCGGGTGAATCAGGCTTTCAATCGTCGTCGCCGAAGAGTCTGCGGTGGAAGTCGATCACGATGTCGGCCATGTTCTCCCACGTCGTCAGGGACGTGTTGAAAACCGCGTGGTACAGCGTCGGATCCGTCCAGTCGCGATGGTAGTTATGCTGCAGGTACAGCGACCGCTGCCGGTCCTTTTCCTTGATGAGTTCCGCTGCCCGGTCCCGCGCGAGGTTCATCTCGTCCATGATAACGTCGACCCGGTATTCGAATGGCGCGACGAACAGGGTGCGGAAGACGTCATTGCGGTCCGCAAGGATGCACTGGCACCCGCGCCCTACGATGATGACGCGCTGCCTGTCTGCCAGCGAACGGATGGTATCCTGGAGGATCTGGAGGTATTCGTCCCGGTCCAGGAAGGTGTTCTTCAGGGAGGTGGGATCCTTCGTCCCCTCGTCGTCGCCCGGCACGTAGGGCCAGATGAGGGGCGGGTATTCCGGGGAAAGGGAGTAGACGGTCGAAGGCGTGAACAGTTCGCCGAGAAAGCGTCGTATGGGCGATTCGCCCACTTCGTCCAGCTGCTCGACGACATCCTCCGAAACGCCCGCGGCATGGGCGGTTTCGGCGATAAGTTCCTTGTCCACGCAATCATAACCGAGGCGGTCGGCGACGATCCTCGCAACGTCCCGCCCACCGCTGCCGTATTCCCTGGCGACCGTAATGATGCTCATGATGGACTCCTTGTTGCATTCAGCCGTCGAAGGAGACGAGGTAACCGTTTGAAAGTGCCGCGCCATGCCCCGTCATGATCCGTTGGACGCGACTGCGGACTTCCTGGGTTCGAAGGGGTTCGCGGCCACCCGCTTCGGCATGATCCTGGGTACCGGATTCGGGTCGTGCGTCCGGGCGGTCGAAAAGAAATCCGTTGTTCCCTACGGTTCCATCCCCCATTTTCCAGTATCGACCGTTCATGGCCACGAAGGCAACCTGGTCTTCGGCGCCCTGGGCGAAGCATCCGTGATTTTGATGCAGGGACGGATCCACCTGTACGAGGGTTACGACGCACGGCAGATCGCCTATCCTCTCGAGGTAATGCGCCGGTTCGGCGTCGAGATTCTGCTCGTGACCAATGCCGCCGGCGGACTGAATCCCCGGTACGAGGTGGGAGACCTCATGGTCGTACGGCAACATATCCATCCCATCGGCGTTAAACTGATGGGAGACTTGACGTCGGATACGGACGGCGAACCCTGTTACAGTGCGTCTTTGAGGGATTCGCTTCTACAGATCAGTATACAAAGAAACCAGCACGTCCAACAGGGAATTCTGGCTTGGATGCCCGGACCTTCCTTCGAGACCCGCGCCGAAATCGCCCTGCTGAAATCACTGGGCGCGGACGCGGTGACCATGTCGACCGTCCCGGAAGCACTGGCGGCCCGGCGACTCGGCATGAGGACTGTGGCCGTATCGTGCATATCCAATGTGTGGACGGGTCAAGCAGGTGAAACCGTCGACGCGGACGACGTGGCGACGACGGTCGAATCGGCGGCAGAGCGATGCTCCGAACTGTTCCGTGGCTTTTTACTCCGGATGGCTACCCGCGTTTAGGTTGGTTTTGGTACCACAGCGTTAAGCGAGCGAACTATGGCCTGGTTTGAGAGACGACAGCGGGGACTGAGCCCGCAAAAGCGCAAGGAAATCCCGAAGGGGTTGTGGGTCAAGTGCGACAAGTGCGACGCCATGCTGTACAAGGCGGAGCTCGAACGGGACTTCAACGTATGCGCCCATTGCGGGTACCATTTCAAGATCGGCCACCAGGGGTACATCTCCCTGATCATGGACCCGGACTCCTTCACGGAGACCGACACGGATCTGCGCACCGTCGACCCGCTCGAGTTCAAGGAGAAGGAAAACTACCCGGACTACATGAAGCGGTATCAGAAGCGGACCGGCATGATGGAGGCCGTGGTATCGGGCACGGGACGCATCGAGGGAAGGCTCGTTTCCCTGTCCATCCACGACGGGGCCTTCCTGGCCGGGAGCATGGGATCCGTAGTCGGCGAGAAGGTAACACGGTCCATCCGGCGGTCACTCGACCTGGAGATCCCGCTGCTCGTGGTCGCCACGTCGGGCGGCGCGCGCATGCAGGAAGGCATCCTCTCCCTCATGCAGATGGCGAAGACTTCCCTCTGGCTGAACCGCCTGTCGGAGAAAAAGATCCCCTTTGTCGTCGTGATCACGAATCCGACCATGGCCGGCGTGATGGCGAGTTATGCTTCGCTGGGAGACTTCACCCTGGCCGAGCCGGGCGCCATGATGGGCTTCGCGGGCGGAAGGGTGATCGAACAGACGATAGGATCGAGCCTGCCGGAGGGGTTCCAGACCGCGGAGTTTTTCCTGACCAAGGGTTTCGTCGACCAGGTCGTGCCCAGGACCGGGTTACGGGAGACCCTTTCCACGATCCTGAGCTATTTCCCCGACCGGGAAAAGAAGGAAGAGCCGGCACCGGAAGCGCCGTGATGCGCAGGCGGTCCTGAAGGGGTAGCGGACCGCGCCTTTCACGATTCCAGCATGAGCTTGTTGAGCGAATCTTCCGGAATGACCGGGTAGTCCCCGCTGAAGCAGGCCGTGCAGTAGCCCACCCCGGGCTTTCCGTACTCCTTGCCCGTCTTCACCATGCCTTCGATGGACAGGTAGCCCAGGCTGTCCGCCCCGAGATATTGGCGGATCTCCTCCACCCGGGTCTGCGAGGCGATGAGTTCGCCCCGGCTCTGCATGTCGATCCCGTAGTAGCAGGGATGGCGGATGGGAGGACTGCTGATCCGCACGTGCACCTCGGATGCGCCCGCGCCGCGGATCAGCCTGACCAGCTGATTGAGGGTGGTGCCCCGCACGATGGAATCGTCCACGAGGACGACGCGCCGGTTCCGCAGCACGCCCTGGACCGGGTTGTACTTCAATCTCACCGTGAATTCGCGCATCGACTGGTCCGGGTCGATGAATGACCGCCCCACGTAGTGGTTCCGGATCAGGCCGATCTCGAACCGGATTCCCGACTGCTCCGAATAGCCCAGCGCGGCGGTCGTGGCCGAATCCGGCACCGCGATGACGATATCGGCGTCCACCGGGTGTTCCTCCGCCAGCTGGCGGCCGAAGCGCCGGCGGAACTTGTCGCTGTTTTCTCCGAATACCTTGCTGTCCGGCCGGGCGAAGTAGATGTACTCGAAGATGCAGGCGGCCGGTTCCGCCTCTTCGAAGGGGAAGAAGGACCGGATGCCCTCTTCGTCGATGACGACCATCTCGCCGGGTTTCACTTCACGGACGTATTCCGCTTTCATGATGTCGAAGGCGCAAGTCTCCGACGCGAGCACGTGCGCATCACCCAGGCGTCCCAGGCACAGGGGCCGGAATCCGCGGGGATCCCGGACGCCGATCAGCTGCGAATCGGACAGGAACACGATGGAATAGGCGCCTTCGACCTGGCGCAGGGCGTCCGCGATCATGCCGGGCAGGTCGGGTTCGTTCGATCGTGCGATGAGGTGAAGAACGATCTCGCTGTCGGACGAGGTGCGGAAGATCGAACCGGTCTCTTCCATCGACAGGTGCAGCGCGCCCGTGTTGGTGAAATTGCCGTTGTGGGCGGTGGCCAACTGTCCGCGCTTGAAGTTGACCATGAAGGGCTGCGCGTTGTCGACGTTGGACGTGCCGGTGGTGGAATACCGGTTGTGGCCGATGGCCATGTGGCCTTCGAGATCGTTCACCCGCTCGCCATGGTCGTAGGCTTCGCTGACCAGGCCCATGGCCCGGTGGGATGCGATGTGATGGCCGTCGGAGACCGCCATGCCGGAGCTTTCCTGGCCGCGGTGCTGGAGGGCATACAATCCCAGAAAGGTCAGCCGGGCGGCTGCGGGGTCGCCATAAACGCCGAAGACACCGCACTCCTCGCGAATTTCATCGTCTTCCCACATGGCCTTGCCCCGATTGTATGTTGATGAAGCCCACCGACATTATATGCGCCGAAGCTGGAAATGTCCACCGCATTTTTACGCGATCTGAGCGAATTGCCAGGGGGGCATTTCCGTTGACACTCCGGGTGCCGCCGCCTACATTGCACGAGGCTTAGCACGAGGTTTTAATTTGTTGCCCCGACCCACATTTTAAAGGAGAATCAGTCCGTGGAACGAACGCTTGTTCTCATCAAGCCGGATGCCGTGCAGCGCGGAATGATCGGCCTCATCGCCGGTCGCTTCGAAAGCAAGGGGCTCAAGGTCGCCGGTCTCAAGATGATGCAGCTGACCGACGGGATCCTGGACGAACATTACGCGCACC
The DNA here is from genome assembly GCA_009835325.1 of Gemmatimonadota bacterium. Classification (NCBI taxonomy): domain Bacteria; kingdom Pseudomonadati; phylum Gemmatimonadota; species Gemmatimonadota bacterium. The sequence goes on from VXWP01000025.1 coordinate 19,043, forward strand.
TGTCCGACAAGCCCTTCTTCCCCCGAATCAAGTCCTTCATGCAGGAAACGCCGGTCGTGGCGCTGTGCCTGGAAGGCGTCGACGCCGTGGACGTCGTGCGGGGCCTGTGCGGCGTGACGAACGCCAGGCAGGCCGCCCCCGGCACGATACGCGGCGATCTCGGCATGAGCGTGCAGTGCAACCTGGTGCACGCTTCCGACTCACTGGAAACGGCACGGGACGAAGTGCCCCGCTTCTTCTCCGGGGATGAACTGTTTACCTACGCCAAGGCGGAAGACGCCGTCGTCTACGCCAGCGACGAACGTTAGGCGCCTTACTCCGGTCAGGCATGGACATACTCACCGGTACCATCGAGCGCATCACCTTCCAGAGCGAGGAGACCGGCTACACGGTCGCGCGGCTGCGCGCCGAAACGGACGCCTGCAGGACCACCGAGAACCTGGCGCGGGCGGCCACGCGGGACGGCCTGCTGACCGTCACGGGCGAATTGGCGAAGATCGCACCGGGCGAGCGCGTCGAAGTCTCCGGGTTCTGGGTAACCCACAAGCAGTACGGCAAGCAGTTCAAGATCGTCGAATCGAAGTCGATCCAGCCCACGACCACGGACGGCATTCGGAAGTACCTGGGATCGGGGCTCATCAAGGGACTGGGCCCGGCCAAGGCCGCCATGATCGTCGATCACTTCGGCGAGGACACCCTCGAGGTCATCGAGAAGACGCCCGGCCGGCTGTCCGAGGTGAAGGGCATCGCGAAGAAGACCATCGACGTCATCCGATCCGGTTGGGAGGAACAGAAGCACATCCAGGAGGTCATGCAGTTCCTGCTCGGACACGACGTCAGCATGGCCTACGCGGTGAAGATCTACAAGGCCTACGGTAACGAGGCCATCAGGCAGGTCACGGAGAATCCGTACCGCCTGTCCACGGATATCTGGGGCGTCGGTTTCAAGACCGCCGACAAGATCGCCATGAACCTGGGGGTGGATCCCGGAGCGCCCGCCCGGGTCGAGGCCGGCATCCGGTACGTCCTGGAGGCGCAGGCCGACGACGGTCACGTATTCGTGCCCCTGGAAACCCTCACCGAGGAAAGCGCCGCCGTGCTCGAGGTCGACGCCGATACCATTCCGGCCGGCATTGAAGCCCTGGTCCGGGCCGAGGTCGTCCTTTGCAACGAAGACCGGGTCTATCTCCAGCCCCTTTACTACGCCGAGCAGGGTATCGCACGGAACATCGCACGTCTGGTCGATCATCCCCGCACCCCGCCGTCCCCCGAACGAATCGACGAACACATCCAACACATTGAAAGAGAACGCAGCATCGTCTTCAACGCGGAACAGCGCGAGGCGATACACACCTCGGCATCCCGGAGTGTCCTGGCGATTACCGGCGGTCCGGGGACCGGCAAGACCACCTGCGTGCAGGGCATCGTCTACCTGTTCAACCGCGTGGGAGCGAAGGTGCTGCTGGCCGCGCCGACGGGCCGGGCCGCAAAGCGGCTGTCCGAGGTGACCGGCGCCGAGGCGAAAACCATCCACCGGCTGCTCGAATTCAACCCGGGGCTCATGGAGTTCGGCCGCGACCAGGACAACAGGCTGGAAGCCGACCTGGTCATCCTCGACGAGTCCTCCATGGTGGATACGGTCCTGATGAACGCCGTACTGCGGGCCGTGAAGACGTCAGCCCGCTTCATCATGGTGGGCGACGTCGACCAGTTGCCTTCCGTGGGGGCGGGCAACGTCCTCCGGGACATGATCGACGCCGGCCGTCTGCCGGTGGTCCGCCTGACCGAGATCTTCCGTCAGGCCCGGGAAAGCAGCATCGTGATGAACGCCCACCGTGTGAACCGCGGCGAAATGCCGGACACGAAGAACAGGAACCAGGGCGATTTCTTCTTCATAAACGAGCCCGACCCCGCGGCCGGCGCGGAACAGATCACCGAGCTGTTGACGGACCGCCTGCCGCGCAAGTACGGCCTCGATCCCTTCAACGACATCCAGGTGCTCACCCCCATGTACCGCGGCGACATCGGCGTGGACCAGCTCAACCAGAAGCTACAGCAGGTGCTGAACCCGTCGGGGTCCTCGTTGAAGCGGGGCGACCGGGAACTGCGCGTGGGCGACAAGGTGCTGCAGACGCGGAACAACTACGGGAAAATGACCTTCAACGGCGACATCGGACGCATCACGCACATCGATCCGGACGACCAGGCCGTGGACATCTCGTTCCAGGAATCCGTCCGGTACGATTACGGCGAACTGGACGAACTGGTCCTGGCCTACGCCATCAGCGTGCACAAGAGCCAGGGATCCGAGTATCCCGCCATCATCCTGCCGCTCTACAGTACCCACTACATCATGCTGCAGCGAAACCTGCTGTACACCGCGCTGACCCGGGCCCGGGCCCTGGCCGTCCTCGTCGGCACGCCCAAGGCCCTCGCCATCGCGGTGAAGAACAACCGGGTCGTCGAGCGATACACGGGGCTGCGGGATGCGCTGGGCGAATTGATCGGCGACCGGACGGGAAGCCTACCGGGTCTTCAGGGCCTTTCGCCGTGAGGTCCGGTCACGAAATACAACTTGACAGGGGTAGGAGGCGTCCTATCTTGTCAGACTTGTTATCCGAACATGCGGTAACTGGTGAATCCCCCACAATCAGCGTCGATGTGTATACATTGTATCTATTTGGCGTACAACATGTTGCGTGATTTAACGGCAGTACCGCTTCAGGAGGCCCGCGTTGTCCGTCCGTGAAGAGGAACAGAGGGAAGACAGTCCGGAGCAGTACCAGAATCCGGATACCGCTTTGTTCGGCGAAGCGGACGAACCCTACCTGCCGGGATTCAACCTGAAGACGATCTGGGCCTGCCTGTTCGTCGGGTTCGTCATGCTGCCGGGATCGATCTACCTCAGCCTGGTGACGGGCGGGCAGACCGGCGCGGCGGACTGGGTCACCGTCATCCTGTTCCTCGAGATCGCGAAGCGGTCCCTCGTCAAGATGACCCGGCAGGAAATCATGATCCTGTACTGGGCTGCGGCCGGGCTGGCCGCCGCGGGGAACGCCATGAACACGGGCATCACCGGCGGCCCCTTCGCCCACCTGATCTGGGAGCAGTACTACAAGCAGTCCCCGGAAGCCACGGGCATCGCCACGCTGATCCCCACCTGGGTCGTCCCGACGCTCGATTCCACCGCGATGGCCAGCCGGACCTTCTTCCACATGGACTGGTTCGTGCCTGTCCTCGTCCTCACCGCGGTGACGGTCCTCTTTGCCGTCAATTCCTACTCGATGGGGTATATCCTCTTCCGGGTCACCAACGACGTGGAGCGGCTGACCTTCCCGCTGGCGCGGGTGCACGCGGGCGGGGCCACGGCGCTGGCCGAGACGTCCCAGAACCGGGAGGGCTGGCGATGGCGGGCGTTCAGCATCGGATCCGTGATCGGCGTATCGTGGGGACTCCTGTACGTGATGATCCCCATCCTGTCCAGCACGTTCCTGGTCACGCCCATCACCATATTGCCCATTCCCTTTATCGATTTCACCACCAGCTTAAGGGAAGTGCTGCCGGCCACCATGGTGGGCATCGGCACCGATCTCGGCACGCTGTTGGCCGGGTTCGTCCTGCCCTACTGGGTCGTGATCGGCACCTTCGTGTCGTCGGCCGTGATCGCGCTTGTTGCCAACCCGCTGCTCTACCACAACGGCATCCTGACCACCTGGGAGCCCGGGATGTCGCTGATCCCAACGCAGATATCCAACAACATCGATTTCTGGCTCAGCTTCACCATCGGCGCTTCCCTCGTCATCGGCATCGTGGGTTTCACCGCGACCATCCGGGCCATACTGAAATCCAACCGTGAGCGGCGGGAAGATCCCAACCGGGAAACGGAAGTGCGACCGACGCCGAAGGGCCGGGGCGACCTGCCGATCTGGCTCGTCTTCATCTTCTGGTTCGTCAGCACGGCGGGCTTCGTGGTCATCCTCTACATCCTTATCCCCGATTTTCCGTGGTGGATCAGCGTCATCTTCGGATTCCTCTGGTCGCCGGTGTTCTCCTACATCGGTGCCCGGATGATCGGCATCACGGGTTCGCCCTACGGCACCTCGTTCCCCTTCGTCAAGGAAGCCTCGTTCCTGCTGTCGGGTTACCGGGGCGTCGACGTGTGGTTCGCGCCGATACCGATCTTCGAGCACGGGAAGGTGGCCGAAACCTTCAAGCAACTCGACCTCACCAAGACGACCTTCGGCAGTGTGGTCAAGCTGACCGCGGTGACCACCATCCTGATGTTCGTCTGCAGCTTCATCTTCTATTCGCTCGTATGGAAGCTCAACCCCATCCCGTCTTCTGCCTATCCCTACGTGCAGAAGATGTGGCCCCTCAACGCGGCCATGCGGACCATCTGGGTGAAGTCCACCCTGCCCGGCGGCATCACGTTCATCTTCGACATCATCAAGATCGAGTACATTATCGCCGGCCTGGGCATCACGGGAGGGCTCTTCGGCCTGATTACCCTGGTGGGCGGCTCGCCCCTCTTCTTCTACGGCCTGGTCGGCGGCATGGCCATGCCGCTCTGGCAGACCCTGCCCACCTTCTTCGGCGCGATCCTGGGGCGTTACTACTTCACCAAGCGCTTCGGCGAAGAGAAATGGATGTCCTACGTGCCCATTGTGCTGGCCGGCTACGGGGCCGGCATCGGACTCATAGGCATGATCGCCATCGCCATCGCGCTGATCTCCAAGGCGATTTCGCAGATCGTGTATTGAGGGAATCCGGTATACGGAACCGGTCGACTAGTGGTAGGCCCGCAGCGGCTCCACCGCGTCGGCCACGCGGGCGGCGATGTCCCGCGGCACCCGAGGATTGAAGGGGCCGCCCTCGCCCGCCGCCACATCCTCCCAGCCCCCGATGATCATCGCTTCCACCACCGCCGAGTAGTTGTACTGCCGGCCGTTCATGAAACGCAGGTGTTCGAGGTCTGCGATGAGGGCTTCTACGGCGGCCGAGGCCGTGTAGTCTCCACGGCGCTGGGCGTTGTTGATCTCGTCAGCCGAGCGCGCGGCGACGATGGCCGTACCCGAAGTGTGTCCCCGGGTACCCAGTTCGGCGGCCCGGGTGCTCCGGTCACCGATTCCCCACATGACGATGCCGTCGTCGCCAATGCCGTTTATGAGCGGGGTGACTTCTTCTTCGCTCGTACCCACCTTGACTCCGACCATGTGGGGGGAGTCCTTGACCAGCCGGATGATAGGGTTCACGTAGTCCGCGGACCGCATGTACAGCAGGAAGCGGGCGCCGCAATCCTTACCCAGCCGCTCGGCGAAGGCCATGTAGTCGTCATAAGTCGATTCGTGGTCGGCCACGCCGGTGAGCGGCATGATGAGGTAGATGTCCGGCGGACGGGGAAGGGCCGACTGCCCGCGAACGAGCTTCTCCGCCTGGGAAAGGGGATTCGGCACGATGCCGGACATCAGGAACCCGTCTTCCCCCATCTCTTCCCCGGTGGCCTCGATGACCCGCATCTGGTCCTCTAAGGAAAAGTGGTGGATCAGGCTCGTGCCCGCGATCCCGATCACACGCTTTCTGTTCCCGTCGAGGTGGTTGTTCTCCATCAGGTACCGGATGTTCCTTCGGTGGCCGCCTAAGTCGATGGTACCGCCGCGGAAAGGTACAATGGGAATCGCGGTGACGGAATCGAGCGTGTCGTAAAGGGCTTCGGATTGCATGGATAGGTTTCCTTTCGGATAGTGACTGTGTAACCAGCGGTCGCGGAATCGGCGATTCGTGTAACCAGCGGCCATGGAACCAGTGGCCGCGGAGCCAGCGGCCGTGGATCCGGTGTTCCAGGATCTGCTAGCAGCGCAACTCGTGGTTATGGATCAGGCCGCCGCCGGGTCCACGCGATGTTCCTCCACGACGCTGGGTTCCAGGCACAGGCCGAGGCCCGGACGCCCGGGGGTATCGATGCGGCCGTCTACAACCTGTTCCGCGGGCGTGACAAGTTCTTCGCGCCAGGGCACCTGTCCCCAGGCGTACTCGAGAATGAGAAATCCGGGATGAGAGGCCATGATCTGTACGTGGGCCGCAACCGCAACCGGACCGAAGGGGCCGTGCGGCGCGGTCAACTGACCCCTGCTTTCGGCGATCGAGGCGATCTTCTTGAGTTCGCCGATGCCGCCCGCGATGGTGACGTCGGGCATGAGGACATCCATGGCCTCGGGATCGAAGAGGGGCCAGCATCCCTCGATGAGCATGGCTCGTTCCCCGCCGGCGATACGCCACCCGGTTTCCTTTCTGATCTGCCGGTAGCCTTCCAGGTCCCGCTCCCCCACCGGCTCCTCAAGCCAGTACAGTTCGATCCCGCGCAGCCCATCCGCGATCCGTCGGGCTTCATCCAGCGAGAAACGGCCGTAGCAGTCGAGGAGCAGATCGATATCCGGACCGACAGCCTCCCGCACGGCGTGCACGCACTCCAGTCCGTGGTCGATCAGCCCGTCGCCGTCGCCGAATCGGCCGTCGAATGGTGCGATCTTCACCGCGGTGTGTCCGTCCGCGACGGCGCCCGTGGCCTGGCGGACGAAGTCGTCCGGCGTGCCCTCCAGCGCGGCCCTCGTGACATTGGCGTAAACGGGAATGCTGTCGCGGCACCTGCCCCCGAGCAGGGCGTGTACCGGGACGTCCAGTGACTTCCCCAGGATGTCCCACAGGCCTTGTTCGAATGCACACAGGGCGTGCACGGCGGGCCGATCGTCGGGACGGGGTTTCAACTGCGCCGACAGTTGTTCGATCCGGCGCGGGTCCTTCCCGATGACCTCGCGCTCGATTATCCGCAGTGCGGCCAGGACCGCCTGCCTCGGCGCCGAGGGATTGAGCTCACCCACACCGTCCACGCCATCGTCGGTCCGGACGTGCACGAACACCCAGTGATGCTGTCCGTTTACGTCTACCGCGTCGAGTTCGATGCCGGTTATGCGCATGGCACGTGCTTCTCTATACGCCGAAATTAACCGCGGTCCGGGGAATCGAGAAGGTCCGCCGGGACCCGCCGCGGCCCGCCGCGGTCCGTCGCGTCCCCATGAGCTTCGGATGTATACCGGGATCAGGGGCTGAGGTGCACCCCGGCCTCATGGGCTGTACACGGTGGACTGGTTGTACGAAATGATGAGGGGTTCCGGCCCGCCTTCCGGCAGATGGGTAGCCCATTCTCGCGGATCGTAGTCCCGCTCCACGAAACAGGCGTAGTGGGCGGGCACGGCGGTCTTCAGTCCGAGGGAAACCGCGATGCGGGCCGATCCGTCGAAGAAAGGGAATTCGCCCTCGTTCGGGTGGTTGGTCAGAAAACCGATCTGCGGCCGCAGGTCCCGTACAGGTGCGAGCAGGGATTCGTGGTCGGCGAAGGTATTGACCGGGTCGCCCGATATATAGACGCGCACCGGTCCCATTTCGACGACGTAACCCAGGTGCTGCACGTCGGGCGGTGCGATACCGTCCTCGGGCAGGCCCGCCGGGGGCTTGGCCCACACCGTGTGCGCCTTCGAGGACCCCATCTCGGCGGTGTCGCCAGCCGTTACGACCGTCATGTTCCCGGCGTTCAGCCCCGCTTCCTTCAGCGCGTTTATGCTTTCGATGGGGCCCACGTAGCTGACCTGCGGCCAGGCGGCGGAAAGGCGCTCCAGGGATTCCAGGCAGGTGTGATCACCGTGGTTGTGGGTCAGCAGCACGAAGTCGGTCTTCAGGGTCCTTTCGTCCAGGGGAGGCCGGGTATGGACGAAGCGGTCCGCAGGCCTTTCACGGGGGTTATAGGGATCGACCTGGATCACCGTGCCGTCCGGATGCTTCAGTCCGAAAGAACTTTGTCCGAACCAGTGGATGCCCACGCTTCCGGCGGGCACTTGCAGGTCTTCAAAGGGATGCATGCGGGAGGTCCTTTCCGAGCACAGCCGCTCAAAATGTCCGTTCTTCATGGGCTAACAGGCACCGAGGAACTTAGTGATTCGGCGTGATCGTGTCAAGCGGGGCACGAGGTTCCTTGCTGTATCGTACGCGCTGCGGGATACGTTACGATTCGTCCGGAATCAGGGTCGCCGGACTACCTTGATTTGCCTTGCTCCAACCGGGTGGCCCCTGTAGACTGAACGGACCATGCTGCTATCCCGATTGTTCAAGAAAATCGAGTCGGTTGTCGTCCCCGTTTCATCGCAGGAACGGATGATCGAGGAGCAGATCCGTGGACGCGGTCTAGACGAGCCCAGGGTGATCGAGGCCATGCGCGCCGTGCCGAGGCACCGGTTCATTCCCGAAGCGTACCGGTCGCAGGCCTACGAAGACTGCGCCGTGTCCCTCGACCTTGGACAGACCGTGTCCCAGCCCTACATCGTGGGGCTCATGACCCGCCTGCTCGATGTGAGCGAAACGGACCGGATCCTCGAAATCGGCACGGGATCGGGCTACCAGACGGCGATCCTGGCCCGGCTCGCACGGTCCGTTTACACGGTTGAACGGTTGTCCGTCCTCGGTGCACGGGCCCGGGAGACCCTGGAATCCCTGGGTTACGATAACATCTATTACCGGATCGGCGACGGTTACGAAGGGTGGACCGAGCATGCACCTTTCGACAAGATCATGGTGACGGCGGCGCCCGGTGATCTCCCCGAGAAGCTGTTTCGCCAGTTGAAGGACAAGGGGAACATGGTCATTCCTATTGGCGAAGAGCTGTATTCCGTGACGCGGTCGGGAGAGGAGGCAGTGAAGGTTCACCACGGCGGCGTGCGGTTCGTGCCCATGGTGGAAGATGGGGAGTAGGGGAAGAACGGCTGTATCGGTTTTTCAAAGGCAACTCAGGCGGCGCCCAGCACCTCGCGGGCGGCCAGCGTGGTCTCGCGGACCTGTTCCAGGGTACCCATCCCGAACATCGAGGCCGATACGCCGATCTCGTTGAAGACATACTCGAACGCCTTTTGTCCGAGGTAGCGGCCGCCGGCCATCGGCTTGATGGCGATGACGGGTTTGGTGGCCTGTCTGATGGCGTCTATGGCCACGTCGCGCGTGGGGAACATGAAGGTGCCCGGGGCGTTGACGGTGGTCAGATAGCCGTCGACAGGGATGTCCTCGGCCTCGAGCAGCGGTAGAGTGACGCCGGCGTGATGGATGCTTGTTATCACGGTGTCGAAACGTTGGCGCAGGAATCCCAGGTACTCTCGGATCAGGTCGAAGCGCCCGGTCATGGCGAGCAGATCTATTTCGGCGCCTGGATCGGCGACGAGTATATCGCACCCGGCGAAGAAACCCAGGTACTGCTCAAGGACGCCGTAGTCGATTTCGAATCGTGCGGCGTCTTCTTCGGTGTACGGCGGTACGGTTTCCGGGGTGACGATGCCGTCGAAGGTGTCGCCCAGGTTGTAACGGATGATGTCGTCGCGGTGGAAGTGATCGCGGAAGGCCTGACCGGCAAGGGCTTCGTTTCGGCCGTAGAAGGTCGAATGGGCGCGGTCGGAGTAGGAGACGATCTCGCCGTCGAGCGTCACCGGAATCAGGATGTAGGCCACGATGCCCAGCTGTGTGGCGGTCTGTTGCTCGGTTTCCCAGATGGCCTGCAGATGCAGCCGGTCGAGCCTGGGCAGCATGTGATCCACCTGGACGGCCGTGATGCCGCCTTCCTCCACGGCATATCGAAGCACGTCGGCTACCGACTGGACCCGGCTGAAGGTGCGGTAATTCTCCGCGTCCCGCGCCTTGTTCTGGTAGGAACAGCCGTCGTAGGGGTGGATCCCCATGATCAGGCGCGGTACCTCAGCCTGGCCGATCCAGGCCGTGGGGACGCCGCAGCCTTCCAGGTAGGTTTTCATCGTTACAGGATCCCGGACTTCGGGTTTGATCCCACAAACATCGGTTGATGATTTATCAGAAGAACATTTCAGGATCAGCCCAATATACACCTTCATTTACCGGGAATGCAAGGCCTGGCCGCCACACCACACACGTTACCGGAATCCCACTGCAACCGCCCGGTTTTTAAAACCATGTCCCGCCTTGACCCTCGTCGTCTTTTGGTATATATACTTGCAATCCCGCCGATAAGTCCATCCCCGGCGGTATCGTACGCGTACATTTCAGTGAAGCGACACGACACAGAGAAGCAGCACGACTTGTGCGGCCTTCGAGTTTGTTCAACCGGAACAATGCCATGATGGCGACCATTGAGAAGATCGCGGAAGTCGAGGCGATGGTGGGTGAGGGTCCGGTCTGGGATCCGGACAGCAGGACGCTGATCTGGACTGACATCCGGACCGGCCGGTTCTTCACCTATGACCCGGCCACGAACCAGAACCGCCAGGTGCACGACGGTTTCAACGTCGGCGGGTTCGCCTTCAACGAATTCGGAGGCCTCGTGGCCTGCATCTGGGACGGGGTCGTGCTTTGGAAGTCGGACGACGAGTGGGTGCGCATTTTCGACGAGACCCATGAGGGAGAACCGCTTCGCTTCAACGACGTGACGGCCGATCCCGACGGGCGCATGTTCGCCGGCTCCCTGATCGACGGCGGACTGGGAAAACTGTATCGTTTCGATCCCGATGGCAGCGTGGAAGTCATCGAAGAGGGGATCGGGTGCAGCAACGGCATGGGGTACTCGCCGGACGAATCGATCATGTACTACACCGATTCCGCCGTGCGGACGATCTACGCCTATGATTACGACCGGGCGACCGGTTCCGTGTCCAACCGGCGCGATTACGTCAAGCTGCCCGACACCGCAGGGGTGCCGGACGGAATGACGGTGGACGCTGAAGGTTTCGTCTGGACGGCCGTCTGGTTCGACGGATGCATCGTCCGGTTCGACCCCGACGGCGTAGAGGAGCGGCGCATCGCGTTGCCGGCGATCCAGACTTCGAGCGTCATGTTCGGCGGTACGGACCTGACGGATATCTACGTGACTACCGCAGGGACCTCGCTGGAACCTGGCTCTCCGCTCGATCCGATGGACTACGACTGGCAGGCCTACGGCGAGCATTACCGCGGCGGCGGACTGTTCCGCGTGCGCCAGGACATCCAGGGAAAACCCGAATACAAGGCCCGTTTTCCGTGGCCGGACAGCTCCTGACAGACAGCACCTGACAGACAACCCTGAATGGAGGAATGCGTGGCCTTCGATGTCGTCATTCGCGGTGGTGAGGTAATCGATGGTACAGGCAAGACCGACCGGTACCGCGCAGACGTGGGAATACAGGACGGACGCGTGGCGGAAATCGGCGATCTGTCGGAGGCCGAGGCCGCCCGGACGATCGACGCCGGCGGCCATGTCGTCTGCCCCGGATTCATCGACGTCCACGTACACTCGGAGAATTCCCTGCTGGGCGGCCGGGACCAGATGGGCGGACTCCGGCAGGGCGTGACGACCCATTTGCTGGCGCCGGACGGCTTCGGCTGGGCCGGCCTGACGCCTGAAGAAGCCCTGCCCCTCTGGCATTACACGCAGTTCGCCTACGGCGAGCCCCTGGAGCCGGTCAACTGGCCCACCATTGAGTCCTACCTGGACCTCTTTCCGGGCCGCTCACCCGCCAACGTCTATCCCCAGGTGCCGCACTGCGCCGTGCGCGTCAAGGCCATGGGCTGGGACCCGTCGCCGCCCACGCCTGACCAGCTGAAGGTCATGGAAGCGGAGACCCGCGCCTGGATGGAAGCCGGCGCCGGCTGCCTCTGCCTGGGACTGGATTACCAGCCCAGTGCCAACGCGCCCTTCGAGGAGCTGGTGGCGCTCTGCAAGATGGCCCTGGAGTACGATGGGATCTACGCCGCTCACCTGCGATACCAGATCCTGGGGAGGGAACAGGCCTGGCAGGAGATCATCGACCTGCACAGGGCCAGCGGCATTCCCGTGCACGTTTCCCACGAACGCGTCGACGACATGACGGATCGGATCCTGGACCAGGCCGTGAAAGACGGGGTGGACATCACCTTCGAATCCTATCTCTACCCGGCCGGCATGACTCACATCACCATGCAGCTGCCCATGTGGGTGCAGACGGGCAGTCCCGACGTAGTGCTCGAGCGGATGCGCCAGCCGGATACCCGTCGCAAGGCCCTCGAGTATCTGAAGTCGACGAACCTGGCCGACCGTCAGTACATCGGCTATACGCGTTCCGGTCGTTTCGCGGGGATGACCCTGGGCGAGGCCGCACGGAGCGTGAACAAGACGAACGAGGAATTCGCCTACGACCTCGTGCTCGATGAAGACGGCATCCAGGCCTTCGTCATGTTCTGGCCGGTATCGGAAGCGGAAGTCGACGCCGTGCTGAACCGGACGGCGCCCCATCCTCTCATGATGGTCGCCAGCGACGGCGTCTATGACTGCACCCATCCCCATCCCCGGGGCCACGGGTGTTTCGCACAGATGCTCCGTAAATTCGTTCGGGAGCGCGGACTGCTTTCCCTGGAAGAGGCCGTTTACAAAATGAGCGGCTTTCCGGCGGAACGTTACCGGCTGAAAGACCGTGGCGTCCTGCGCGATGGCGCGCCCGCGGACGTGGTCGTCTTCGATCCGCATACTGTGGCCGACCGGGCCACCTTCGAGGCGCCGATTCAGCCTCCCGACGGCATTCCCCACGTCTTCGTCAACGGCCTTCCGGTCATCGAAAACCACGAGCCCACGGCCCACCGCCCGGGCCAGGTCCTGCGCAGAGGATAGGAAGGGACGCGTTGTAGAAACATGGATTGGGATCTGGCTGCTTACTTTCCCGCATTCGACGGACCGGAGATGCGCCGTTTCAAGGCCGACCTCCGGGACGACCTGGACACTCTGCTGGCCGATGCCTCGGGCACGGCAGACTTGAATCCCCGTAACCTGGAAGCGTGGGAGCGCATCGTCCTCTCCTTCGAAGACACCGTCACCCGGTTGCGTCACCTGGGCTCCTACGTTTCCTGCATTACCTCCGCGGACGCGAACAACGACGATTTCGCCGCGGAGGAGGGGGCATTGAGTCTGATGGACGCCCAGTTGGCCAAGATCCTCGTGGAACTTCAGCGAGGATACAAGTCCTCTTCCGAAGAGGTTTTTGAAGCGTTCACTTCCCGCCCCGCCCTCCGGGACGCCCGGTACCGTATTTCCCGGATCAGGGAACAGTCCCGGCATACCATGTCCACGGAGGAGGAACACCTGGCGTCGGACCTGGGCGTGGACGGGATCGAGGCCTGGGGACGGCTATACGACCGGATCTCGGGCAAGCTGACTTTCGAGATGGCCTATCCGGATGGCAGGCGGGAGCAGGTGCCCATGGCGCAGCGCCGCGCCCTGATGGAACACCCGGACCGCCGCGTGCGCCGTGCCGCCTTCGAGGGGGGCAACGAGGCCTGGGCGTCGATCGAGACCGTGCCGGCCGCCGCGTTGAACGCCATCGGAGGCACGCGGTTGACCCTGTACCGCCATCGCGGGATGGACCATTACCTGGACAAGGCTCTCTTCCAGGCCGCGATCTCAAGGGAAACGCTGGACGCCATGTTCGAAGCGGTTTTCGCGGAAATCGACGTAGCCCGCGATATCCTGGCGTACAAGGCGCACCTCATGGGCGGCGACACACTGGGATGGTACGACCTCTCAGCGCCTTTGACGGTGGAGCACCAGGACGAACCTTCCTGGGAAGATGCCAGGGCACTGGTGCATCGGGCTTTCGCATCCGGATATCCCGCACTGGCGGACTACACGAACGAGACCTTCGAGCAGAAGTGGATCGACTGGTCGCCCCGGCCGGGAAAACGTCCCGGAGCTTTCTGCACGGGATCTCCCCTGACGAAAGAGTCCCGGGTCTACATGACCTATAACGACAGCATGGGTGACGTGTTGACCCTGGCCCACGAGCTGGGACACGCCTTTCACGGCCACTTGATGCGGGGAGAACGCACGCTGAACCGCGCCTACCCCATGACCCTGGCCGAATCCGCTTCCACCTTCGGCGAAATGCTGCTCATGCGGGGCCTGCTGGAGGAACCGGACGTGAGCGCCGAAACCACGGCCTTCCTGTTGAACCTGGAGGCCAGCGACGGTGCGACCTACCTGTTGGACATCCCGGTGCGCTTCGAATTCGATAAGGCCTTCCATGAAGAACGGGCGGACGGTGAAGTCGGCGTGAGCAGGCTGAAGGAGCTGATGGTCGAGACCCAGCGCCGCGTGCTCGGCGACGTGCTGGATCCCGAGGGCGGCGATCCCTATTTCTGGGCGTCCAAGCTTCATTTCTACATCACGGACACCACGTTCTACAATTTCCCCTATACCTTCGGCTACCTGCTCAGCCGGGGTCTCTTCGCCCAGTACGAGAAGGAAGGTCCGGATTTCCTGCCGAGATACGAGCAGTACCTTAAACGGACCGGAAGCGATACGGCGGAAAACGTGGTGCGGCAGACTATCGGCCTGGAGCTTACGGAGCCCGGGTTCTGGTCCGATGCCATACGAGGGTTGGAAGGCGTGTTGGAACGGTTCAAATCCAGCGTGGACGAAAGCCGGGCCGTGTTGAACTAGCCGGCGTCGAGTGGACCAGGTCCGGTCCGCCAGGGAGAGCCTCATGACCGTCATCGAGGGGGAGCGCAACCGGTTCCACGGCGTGGAAGTCGACTCAGACGCCCTGCCGGACAACCCGGACGGATTCAAGGAGCGTTTGGACCTTTCGATCCGGGAATGGAAGGCAGAAGACCTCCAGGTCGCCTGGTTCAAGGTCCCCCTGGCCCGCGCCTTCCTCATTCCCGCGCTGGTGGACGTGGGAAGCGTGTTCCATCACAGTACTACCGATTACCTGATGCTGACGCTCCGGCTGGTGCAGGACGCCTTCGTGCCGTTGTACGCGACCCATTACATCGGTGCCGGCGGCGTGGTGATCAATGAGAAGGACGAACTGCTCGTGGTCTGCGAGCGGTTTCGCGGAGGACGCGCACCCTACTACAAGCTGCCCGGCGGCGCACTGCAGCCGGAGGAGCACCTGGCGGAGGGAGTTGTCCGTGAGGTTTTCGAAGAAACGGGCGTGCCGACCCGCTTCGACGGCCTGGTCTGTTTCAGGCACTGGCACGGTTACCGCTACGACAAGTCCGATATCTACTTCGTCTGTCGCCTGAGGCCGCTCCACCAGATCATCGAGATGCAGACCACGGAGATCGAAGAGTGTTTCTGGATGCCGGTGGCAACCTACATGAGTTCGGAGAACGTCAGCCAGTTCAACAAGCTCATCGTGAAGGCCGCCGTAGAGAACCAGGGATTGAAGGAAACGTGGGTCGACGGCTACGGCGACCCGGACCGTTACGAGTTCTTCATGCCGGAGTAGGTGGCGTTATAAATATTAGAATATCCATAACTTAACACACATCATCGAGGACTGACCCATGGCCAAGACCCGCCGGCGCAGGAAGAAGCATCCCAATATCGTACTGTTGGGCGTGGATTCCCTTCTGGCCGATCACATGAGCTGTTACGGCTACCACCGACAGACCACGCCCCATATCGACCGATTCGCCGAGGGCGGCGCGTTGTTCGAGAAGACCTACAGCGCCCACATCCCCACGACCAGCGCCTACGCGTCCATGCTGACCGGCCTGGACGCCTTCGGCACCCAGGTGGTGGCCCTGCGGCACAAGGGCGGCCTGCGGGAGGACGTGCAGACGCTGCCCGAGATCCTGCGGGAGCATGGATACGCGACCACCAGCGTGGGCTTTGCCGGGAACCCGTCGTCACGTGGGTTCGACAAGTACCTCGAGTATCCGAGCTGGGGAAGTTGGAACGAGGGGCGCAGCCCCAAGGCGCAGGAGTTGAACAACGTGGCCATCCCGGAACTGGACCGGCTCGCAAGGCGGCGCGGCCCCTTCTTCCTGTTCCTCCGTCACATGGACCCCCACGCGCCGTACCTGCCGCCGGAACCCTACGAGCGCATGTTCTACCACGGCGACGAGTGCGATCCGAAGAACCGGTCCATGGATCCGGTCAAGGCGTTCAAGCCATTCTGCGATTTCTTCGCTCAGTGGATGCCGCCCGGCATCACCGACAAGGACTACGTCATCGCCCAGTACGACGGCGCCGTGGCGTACATGGACGCCTGCATCCAGACGATCTTCAACGCCCTCGAGGCACACGGCATACTTGACGAGACGATCGTGATCCTCAACGGCGACCACGGCGAGACGCTCTACGACCACGAATGCTGGTTCGACCACCACGGCCTCTATGACGTGACGCTCCACGTCCCGCTCATCATCCGCTATCCCGGCAGGATCCCCGCGGGAAGCCGTATTGCCGGATACAATCAGCACAAGGACCTCGTTCCCACCATCATGGACCTGGCCGAAATCGATGCGGAGATCGATTTCGACGGTGACAGCCTGATGTCCCTGGTCGACGGCACGGTGTCGTCCTTCGACAGCGAGTTCTACATCACCGAGTGCACCTGGATGCGCAAGCACGGCTGGCGCACGCCGCAGTGGAAGCTGATGGTCGCCCTGGAGCCGGATTTCCACTTCAAGCCCCCGGTCGAGCTGTACAACCTGGTGGAGGACCCGGATGAGAACCACAACCTGGCCGATGAGCTTCCGGAGGTGGTCGGCCTGCTCAAGCGACGGATGAACAGCTGGATCCGGAAGCGTGTGCGGGAGAGCGGGAAACGCAATCCCATGCTCACCCAGGGGGACTGGCACGGGCACGAAGGCGTGGGGGCCTTCAAGTCCTCGCAGCAGGCCTACGATACCATGCATATCGGCGATCCCGACCAGGCCGCGAGCCTGCAGGCGCGCAGCCGGTGACGGGGTCGATCCGACGGGCTCGCCAGGCAGTTCGGGCAGTGTAAGCGCTTAATCGATTAGACGACGTAAGTCACGTATAGTGTGTAAGTTAACGAGAGAAATACCTGCATAGGGATTCTTTAAAGGAGCGTTAGAAGATGGGGCTGAATATTGCGGTGGTGGGCATGGGCGGCATCGGAAACAACCATGCACGGAACTACCAGGAACATGAAGCGTGCACGATCGTGGCCGTTTGCGACGCCATCAAGGACAAGGCCGACGAGGCGGCGCAGAACTACGGCTGCAGGGCATTCTACAGCGTCGGAGACCTGCTGAACAGTGGGTTGAAGGTCGACGCAGCCAGCGTATGTACGGCCGGCGTGGAAAACGGCGGGGATCACTTCGCGCCGACGATGGAATTGCTGGGCGGTGGCATCCCCGTACTGGGCGAGAAGCCCATCTCCAACGAGATCCCGAAGGCCCGGGAGATGGTCGCGCTGGCGCGGGAACGGGGTCTTCGCTACGGGATCAACCTCAACCACCGCTTCACGCCCGCCGCGCTGCGGGCGAAGGAGTGGGTCGAGGCCGGCCGGCTGGGCGAACTGAACATCATCAACATGACGATGTGGATCAACAACCCCAACGAGAGCTCGCCCCATTTCCACATGCGGGCCCTCCATCCCCATTCCATCGACGTGATGCGGTATTTCTGCAGCGACGTGGAGAAGGTGCAGGCCTTCTTCAAGAAGGGACGGGGACGGAAGACCTGGTCCAACGTCCAGGTCAACATGCTGTTCGAGAACGGCGTCGTCGGCCACCTGACCGGAAGCTACGACGCCGGCGGTAGCTATGGCCTGGAGACCTGCGAGGTCGTGGGCTCGGACGCCCGGTTCGTCATACGCGAGGCCTGCGAGGGACTGGAATTCTATCCCCGGGATTCCAGGGAGGTGGAATCCTACCAGTACCTCGGCGGTATGATGGGGTTTCCGGAGACTTTCGGCACGCGGATCACCCGCTGGATCGAACAGAACCTGGAAGGCGCGGCGCCGGAGGACATCGATGCCAAGGCGGAAGACGCCCTGCGTGCCCAGTTGATCATCGAGGCCGCCATCGAATCCTGGGACACCGATTCCGTCGTGACGGTACAGTACTAAAGGTACGATACTGACAAGGAGAGAACATGAAACTCGGCGCCAACTCGGTACTGTTCGGCGGCTACGACATGGAGACGGCCTTCAAGTATCTGGCCATGGCCGGGTACGACGGCATAGAAATGTCTGCCATCAGCGGCATGAGCGAGCATCTCGTATTGTCGGACTGGCGGTCCATCGCGCCGGATATCCGGCGCCTGTCCGACGAATACGGCCTGGAACTGCTGGCCATGGAGCAGCCGTCCCAGGACGGGGAAGTCATGGAGTCCGCGTTTCAGGCCGCGGCCGAGACCGGCATACCGATCATCAACTGCGGCCCCGGCGGCACCTCCGGAGACGAGGATAGCCTCCAGGCGACCATCGATTCCCTGGGCGGGCTGGCGGACCGGGCGGAGACCTACGGGGTTACGCTCTGCGTCAAGGCCCACGTGGGTGCGAGTATCTACGACACGCCGACGACGCTGCGCGCCATGGAGGCCATATCGTCACCGGCTTTCGGGATCGACATGGATCCTTCCCACATCCACCGCGCCGATGAGAATCCAGTCGATGCCATCAAGGCCGTGCTGCCCCGCGTCCGCCACGTACACATCCGCGACTGCAAGGGCCGCCAGGCCGGTCCCGGCGCGCCGGAGGACCAGGCCAACGGGCGGGGGGATATCGACCTGGTCGGGTATATCCGCGCGCTGCACGAAGGCGGCTATGACGGACCGCTGAATCTCGAGGTCATCGGGGCCAGGGAGTATTCACTGGAGCAGTGTTGTGTCATCGCCGCCGAAACGCGGGGACACATGCAGGCGTGCCTGCAAGCGTGCGGAGCGCGGTAGAGGATAGGGCGGTAAGACAGCAAACGAACCGGAGAGGAACACCATGAAAATCACCAAGCTGGAGACCTTCCTCGTCAAGCCTCGCTGGCTCTTTCTCAAGATCCATACCGACGAGGGTCTGGTGGGACTGGGCGAGCCCATCCTGGAGGGGCGGGCGAAGACCTGCGCCCAGGCCGTGGCCGAACTGGAACCGTACCTCGTCGGCAAGGACCCGACCCGGGTGGTCCACCACTGGCAGGCCATGTACCGCCACGCCTTCTACCGGGGCGGTCCCATCCTGACCAGCGCGCTCAGCGGGGTGGAACAGGCGCTCTGGGACCTGTCGGGCAAGGCCCTGGGCGTGCCGGTGTACAAGCTGCTGGGCGGTCCGACGCGGGACCGGATTCGCCTGTACAAGGGCGGCGGCGACCCGGCCACGATCAAGGACTGGATCGCAAAGGGTTTCACCTGTTTCAAGACCGGGCCGTTCTCGGAAAGGCCGGCCCGGATCATCGAGAACAAGACCTTTATTGACACGGCCGCCAATCATTTTGCCCGGCTCCGCGAAGTCGCCGGTCCGGACATCGACCTGGCCATCGACTTCCACGGGGCGATCAGTCCCCAGACCGCCAAGGTGCTTATCAAGGAACTCGAACCCTACCAGCCCTTCTTCGTGGAAGAACCCGTCCAGTGCCAGAACGTCGACGTACTAGCCGAAATCGCCCGGGGGACCCACCTGCCCATTGCCACGGGAGAACGTGTCTTCACCAAGTGGGGGTTCAGGGAGATCCTGGAGAAGCAGGCCGCGTCCATCCTGCAACCGGACCTGTGTCACGCCGGCGGCATCTTCGAGGTACGGCTCATCGCGGGCATGGCCGAGGCCTACTACGGCGGGATCGCGCCCCACAATCCCCTGGGACCCATTTCCCTGGCCGCCTGCCTGCAGTTGGACGCCTCCATCCCCAATTTCGTCGCCCAGGAGCACACTACACTGGGCGAGGGATACCTCAAAAAGCCCTTTGTCTTCAAGGATGGGTTCGTGGAACTGCCCACGGCGCCGGGACTTGGGATCGAGCTGGACGACGACGCCATGGAGGACCAGATCGACCACGACTGGCGGAACGGCGAGAGCTACCTGGCCGACGACGGGTCCGTGGTGGACTGGTAGGCCGGGCCGACCAGCGGGTGCGCACCGGCCAGAAACCGTGCTAAAGGGCGCGCACCAGCCTGAAACCGCTTTCTATGGCCGCCAGCGGGTCGGGGAGTCCGGGGTTCATTTCCAGGCTGACCGGGCCGTCGTATCCGATGTGGTCGAGGGTAGCCAGCGTACGTTTCAGCACGTCCCGGGTCAGGACCCCGTCACACAGGGCCCAGTGGAGATCGGATACGCCGTCGTTGTCATCGAGATGGAAGTATCCCAGCCGATCGCCCGCCCGCGTAACGGCTTCGGCCGGATCTTCCTTCGAAATCTGTGCGTGACCGATGTCGAACAGCAGGTACAGGTTGTCGTGACCCAGCCTCGTGATGTAATCGAGGGTGTCCCGTACCGTCGCCAGGGCTTTCCACGGAAAATGCTCAATACACAGCTTGATGCCGTAACCGGCGGCGACGTCGGCTAGACCGGTCACGGTCTCTCCGTACCGGCTCAGCGCTTCCGTGTCCCCCTCCTCCTCCCCCGGCAGCAGGTAGGC
>VXWP01000026.1 GCA_009835325.1 Gemmatimonadota bacterium
ATACTTCAACGGTGCGTTCAACCTTTCCGACATCCGCAACCGGCCGGTCCGGCTGTTGATCTGCCTCCCGTCGAGTCCCGAAGAAGCCCCTAAAGCGGCCGAGATCATCCCCGAACTGGTTGCGTGTCTGGACGCGGAGGTCGTATTCGTGGTCGGCGAACCGCGATCCGTCGAGTTTTACGACCCGTCGGATGCACGCATCACCGTGGTGCCGTTGGACCGGAGCGCCCGATGGTGGTTCGGCCTGCCTTCCTTCCGGATCGTCGACCGGTTGTCGGAAGCGGGGCTCAACCTGGCCGTCGATCTGAATCCAAGCACGGAACTGCTGCCCGCCGTACTGTGTCAGAGAATCGGTGCGAGGATTCGCCTGTGCCTGGACGATCCGCAACGGGGGCGCGTGTTCAATGTGCGGGTCCTGCTTGCTACAAAACAGGACACGCCGTATACGCGCATGCTGCGGGTCGTCCAGGCCGTCGCCCGCCCCGTGTCTCATCCCCGGATTTAACTTGACACCAGACCCTCCAGCCGGGATATTCAATCAGGGTCTGGACAAGCCGAATCCCGTGCGACCGGGAACGGCTTGTCATCCAACCAAATCGATCCCCCCGCTGATCTTATGTCCGCCCTGTCTCCTCTACCGCTCCTTTGTCGTACTCTGGCCGGATTCCTGCTGTCCTGTTGCCTGATGAGTCCCATCGCGGACGCGACGGCATCGAATGCCCAGCCCGAACCCGGGTCCGCCGGGCCTGCAGGTCCGCCTGGTCAAGCCAGGCCGACCTCAACGCTGGATGCCCTGCTGGAGGAGGGCTTATCCCTCTACGATCAGCGGAAATTCGAGGAAGCGAAAACGGTCTTCGAGGAGGCGGTCCGCCTCAAGTCCAAGTCCGGGGAAGCCCGCTACTGGCTGGGCGTCAGCCACTATGAGCTCGGGGAAGACCGGGATGCGGCGAAACAGCTGCGTATCGCCGTGCGGAACGACCGGAAGAACCCGGATGCGCACCTCGCCCTTGGCCGGACGTACATGCGCATGAAGAACCGCATGGTCGACGCGCGCAAGAGCCTCAAGCAGGCCCTCCGATACGATCCGGAACACTCCGAAGTGCACTACTACCTGGGCGTCTCGTACATGGCGCAGAGCAAGAGAGATCCCGCGGCGCCGCTCTACGTGATGCAGGCCCGGAGATCCTTCGGCCGGGCGGCGGCGGCGAATCCCCTGCACCCGGACGCCTACTACCGGTTGGGGCTGTCCTACGAAAACCCCTCTCGCGATTACAAGAAAGCGCTGGCCTTATTCTATCGGCAGTTGATGGTAAAACCGGATCACCGCGATGCGCTCGACCACCTGGAGCGATGCAGTTACATGCTCAAGCAGTTCCGGGAAGGCATCGACCTCCTGACGCAGGTGGTCGAAGTCCACGGGGACGCCGTGCCGGACTACGTGCATACTTTGATCAACAAGCTCAGGGCCACGTCGCTGCAGTCACAGAGCCGATACGCCGAAGCGGACCGGGCCTACGGCGAATTCCTGGTCGACGCGGCGCCGGAGGAACGCGCGCACTACATGGATCTGGCCCACGTGACGTCGGAAGAAGAATTCCGGCAGTACCAGGCACTGGAAACGGAAGCGGCGAAAGCGGAATTCAGACGCAGGTTCTGGGCGGCCCGCGATCCGAAGCCGGCCACTGCCGTGAACGAGCGGCTCGTGGAACACTACCGGCGGGTCATGCACGCACGGGAGCATTTCTCCAGTGGCCAGCAGCCATGGGATCGCCGCGGCGGGATCTATATACGGTACGGCGAACCGGACGATTTGCAGCATTTCATCATGCAGACCGGCGAGAACGCCATGAAGAACTACCAGCCGACCGGCGACGCCCGTATCGATGCGATCCGCGAGCGTAATTTCATATTGCGGTACCGCCTGAAGATCGATAACTCCGGCGAGACGTGGAGCGACCCGACAACACGCGGTACCCGCGATCCGGATGCGGGGGACTACCTGCACGAATTGGAAGCGCAGCAGGATGACTACTCAAATATTGTTTCGTCCGCGGTAACGGGGGGCAAGGAAGTCGCCAACACCGCCACCTTTTCGGCCATTTCCACCAGGGCACAATCGCTGGGCTTTCTCGCCGAAAGCTGGGTATACCTGGAGCACGACCTCGAGTTGTTCTTCGTCGACCAGGTAGGGGTCGGCAAGTTCGACTATCCGCTGCAGGTGCACGAGACGAACATTACCGAGGCCTTCGTCCAGGACAAGTATAATCCCAGGCGCATCGCGGCCTCGCTGATGGAGAAGACTCCGGAGTCCTACGAGTTCGACTACGGCGGCGGACCGCTGCGGTTCATGTACGACATTGTGTCCTACAAGGGTCGGGACGGCCTGGCCGAAGTGGAAACCGCCTACATGGTCCCGGCCGAACAACTGGAAACGGTGGAGGACGGACAGGGATTGCGCACGTGGTTGGACAGCCACATGGTGTTTCATGATGACGATTACAACCGCGTAGCCCAGACCTCCAGGCGTGTCGGACCCATCGACCGGCCGCTCGTACCGGTATCCGGGAACGCCCCGGGTATCGAACTACATACGGGCATGATGGAGATGGAAGCGCCGCCCGGCAGTTTCCGTGCCGCCATAGAGGTCCAGGACGAGACCACCCGGCGCATTGGAATTTACGAACAGGGCTACGCTGTTCCCGATTACGATGGCGACGCGCTGGTGTTGAGCGATATCAAGCTGGCGGTATCCATCACGCCGGCCGATTCAATCCACGGCCCCTTCGTGCGCAACGGACTTGAAATCGTACCCAATCCGGCGCGCCTGTACCAGCGCACCGACCCCGTTCACTTCTACTACGAGATCTACAACCTCGCCCTGTCCGAGTCCGGTCGAACCGCTTACCGGGTGGAACTGGAAATGAAGAACAAGGACCGGCCGCAGAACCTCTTCTGGCGTATTCTGAAGGGGATAGACCGGCTGGTCCGGCGTACGGACAACGAACAGTCCGTGCTCATGGTATTCGAGAACGAAGGAAACCGCCCGGACGAGTTCAGTTACACTTCCATCGATACGGGAGCCACACCCACCGGCGCCTACGAGATGACGGTTCGCGTCACGGACCTGCATTCCGGACAAACCGCCACGCGGCAGAAAGTCTTCGTCGTGACCAATGACCGGGTCGCGGAATTCAAGGCGGACACGGAATAACTTCCCGCTTACATCCGCGCGCTGAAGGACGGCGCAAAATGTCTAACCTGAGCAAAATTTCCGCGTTACTTGTCCTGCTGCTGCCATTCACCTGGCTGCCGCCCGCCACCGGCCAGGAGGCGGAGTCCGCTGCCAAGGAAGTGGAGCCTCTTGCCGGCCAGGAGGCGGAGTCCCTATTGGACCGGGCCAGGGCACAGTACGACCAGGGCAGATTCCAGGGGGCGGAGTCCACGCTGAGAAGTCTGCTCCAGGAGCAACCCGGATCGTCTGTAGCCCATCTTTGGCTGAGCCGCGCGCTGGACCGGCAGGAAAGGTATGACGAGGCCGAGCGCGCCGCAGAGGAAGCGCTGGAGATCGACCGCGCATCCCCGGAAATCCTCATACAACTCGCGCGGGTTTACATTCTCAAAGACAAGAAGAAGGATGCGCGGGAGTTCCTGGACGAGGCCGAGAAACTGGCGCCGGACATGGCGGACATATACTACTACCGCGGCCGCACGTATGGAAAGATCCGGATGGCGCGGTTCCGGCCCGGTACTGCCGAACGGGAATACAGGATCCAGGACGCGTCCTACCGGCGCGCCATCGCGTTGAATCCGAGCCATCCCGATGCCTTCTTTCAACTGGGATACGCCATCGAGGAGATCCGGGACGACCCGGAATCCGCGATGGAGTGGTATGCCAGGCAGGCATCCGAGAATCCGTCGCACGACGAAGCGGTCTACCGCCTGGTCTCTTGCTCCGTCGAATTGGGGGAGTACCAGAAGGGGTACGCGCAGTTGCAGCGGGTCGCCGCGGCCCAGGATTCGGCCGTCAATCCCCTGGTCGAGGGTCTGGCGGCACAGCTCGAAGCCTACCGGTACCATTCCCTGGACCAGCACGTGCGCGCGTACCGGGCCTTGAGGCGATACGTCGCGGTCCTGTCGGAAATCGACCCCGGTAAAGTCGCCCTGTACAGGGATCTCTCCATCGTAGCCTCCTTGGAGGAAGCCAATGCCTTTCTCGAAGCGCCGGAACAGGAAAGGGAGGAGTTGTGGCGCACCTACTGGGCGGCCCGCGACCCCGATCCCACGACGCGGATCAACGAACGGCTGGTGGAACACTACCGCCGGGTGATCTTCTCCAGGCTGCATTTTTCAACGGGCAAGGACCCGTGGGACCGCCGCGGCGAGATCTATGTCCGATACGGTCATCCGGACGATCGGCAGCGTTTCATCCTCAAATCCGGGGAGGACGTGGTCAACGCGATTTTCCCGACCGGGATGCGAGCCGTGGACATGATCCGCGAAACCAGCCGGCAGCGATTGGACATGCAGGTCAGCACCGGGGCGCCGATCCAGGACTTCGGCATATTCAGTGCGCGGGCCGGGCGCGAGACCAAGTCAGTCGCATTCCCGACGGAAAGCTGGGTCTACGTCCCCTTCGGCCTGGAGATCTTCTTTACGGATCAGCGGAATTCGAAAGCGTTCGACTACCCGCTTCAGGTGATCGATCTGCCCGCCCAGGCGACCAACTTCGGCACGACGGACCGGCTCGCGTACAGCTTCCTGAATACGACGAGGAAACAGGCCGAAGAGCTCATCCGGAAAGTACCCGAAACCCACCGGCACGACTACGGCGGCGAACCGCTCTCGTTCGTATACCAGTTGGCCGCCTTCAAGGGCCCCGGCGACCAGGCCGACATCGAAGTGGCCTACAGCCTTCCCGCGGCTCAGCTGGGCAACGTGGAGGACGGGCTCGGCGAAAGGACCTGGCTGTCCGGCCGAATCGCCCTGCAGGACATGGACTTCAACTACGTGCAGGCCATGCCCTTCAAGATGGGACCGCTTCGCCGCCCCGTGTCGGAACAGGACAATCTGCAGCTTTCAACGGGCGCATTCCGGTTCAGTGCACAGCCCGGGGCGTACCGGTCCGC
Source organism: Gemmatimonadota bacterium (assembly GCA_009835325.1). Classification (NCBI taxonomy): domain Bacteria; kingdom Pseudomonadati; phylum Gemmatimonadota; species Gemmatimonadota bacterium. The sequence goes on from VXWP01000026.1 coordinate 5,127, forward strand.
GGTTTCCCTGAGGGATTCGCTGTCGCAGAAGTACGGGGTCTCCACGGCGTCGCTCCAGATCTCGGACTACCGCGCAGACCGGATGTTGCTGAGCGATGTAAAGCTCGCCGCATCCATCGTGCCCACCGACGCGGCGGGTCTGCTCGTCCGCAACGGACTGTTCATCACACCCCACCCCGCACGCCTCTATTCACGTGCGACGCCGGTGTTCATCTATTACGAGATCTATAATCTGGAGCGGGATGCCGAGGGCCGGACGGGATTTCGTACGGAACTGGAGATTGCCGTCAGGGAACCCCGGCGCAATGTCGCCCTCAGATTCCTCACCGCCCTGGGGCGCATGGTCAGCCAGCGATCCGACGATCAGACGGCCTACGTGACCTTCGAAGACAGCGGTACGACGCCGGACGATTTCAAGTACACCTCGATCGAAACGGCGGATCTGGATCCCGGTACCTATACCATGACGCTGACCGTCACGGATCTCCATACCGGACAGCAGGACACGAAGACGGTCGATTTCATCGTGGTCCAGGGCGAAGAGGCTAAAGAGGGCTGAAGGGGCCAAACAGGCTGGAGGGACGGCGTCAGGTTCGGCTCCCGCGGTCTCCAGGCGCGATCAGGCGGTAGAGCGCCGGAGTGACGAACAGCACCAGCAGCGTGGATAGCGTGAGCCCGCTCAGGCCGGTGTAGGAAAGACTGATCCAGAGGTCCCGCGTCGAGGGGTGTCCCGCGAAGAGCAGGGGAGTCAGTCCCACCAGCGTAGTGAGGGACGTAATCAGGATGGGACGAAGGCGCTGCCTGGCCGCGGTGACGATCGCCACGTCGAGGAGCATGCCTTCCCGTTGCAGCCGGGCCATGCGATCCACCAGCAGGATCGCGTTGTTGACCACGATCCCGACCATGAATATCGTCCCCAGGAAAGCCCCCCGGTCGAATGAAAGTTCGAAGAACCAGAATACCAGGAAGATGCCGGTGAGTCCCATGGGTACGGTCAGCAGGGCGACCGCGGCGCGGCGGAAGGACTCGAACAGGGCTGAGGTTACCAGCAGGACCAGCACGAAAGCCAGGCAGACGGCCAGGTACAGGTCACGCTCGTCTCCCCAGTCGAACCCCGCCCACGTTTGCCGTTCCAGCCGGTAGCCCGGCGGCAGTTCGACGGCGTTCAGAAAGGCTTCCTGAAATCGGCCGGCCAGTCGCCCGGCGCCTACGAACTCGTACGTTATCCACCTCTCATACTGCTGGTCACTGCGCATGATGGCTGTAGGTACCCGGTTGAACGCCAGGTATCCGGCATCCCCCATGTCCAGGGCGAAGTCGGAGCTCCGGATCGGAAGGCGATCGAGGTCGGACGCCGAGGCGGACCGGTCGACGACCAGACGGTACGGAACCCGCCGTCCGTCGAGGTGCAACTCGCCGTCGTGGCTTTCCCGGTCTCCGTAAAGCCGAAGCAATTCGTCCACATCGCCCAGATTGACCCCGGCCCTTGCGAGCGTAGGTTGCGCGGGATTGAATTGCAATTCGTAGAAAGGTCCTTCACTGTAACCCCATCGACTGTTAGTGGTTTCGACCTTTCGCACGCGCCGGTTCCGTTCCAGTTGGCGCGCAACGCGCTCCGCGTGGTCTCGCAAGTCGTCGAAGTTGTATCCGACCATCTGCAGCCTGAAAGTCGCGGACCCTCCCCTTCCGGAAGAGAAACCGGTTCCCAAACCAGAGACGCTGATGAACAATCCACTGTAGTGGGTAGCCAGATTCATCATCCGGCCCAGCATTTCATAGGGCAGTGCCGTCAGGGCGGATTCCTCAGAAAACCTGGTTTGCATGCTGGCGTTGGTTCCGTCAATCCGGGTCACCACTTCCACGTTCTTCCCACCGGCTTCCACTGCATAGCGTTCGAAGGCGAGCGCCACCGAATCGATCGTGGCCGTCTCCATGCCAGGGTGTCCGCCAATGTGGACGCTGATACGTGTTTCATCGGCAAACCAACCAAAACCCGGCCCCTTCCATACGTCGGTTGCAAACAGAAATACGCTGATCCCGAAGATCCCGAAAGTCGAGAGCGCTACGGGCCACCGCCAGCGGATCATGCGCGATACGGCGCTTCCATACCGGTCCACGAAACGCATCACATTCGCTCGTCGGTACTCCGGGGACACCTTCCTGTCCAGCCGATGCGTGATCACCGGAACCCAGATGCCCGCGACCACGATGGACGCGGCGAGGGTCAGACCGAGACCGAGCGCAAAGGGAGCGAATTCCCGTCTGAATTCATCCGAGAGATAGACGATCGGAACCAGGGCGGCGATCGTGGTCATCGTGGTGGCGGCGACGGGGATCAGCATTTCCGATGTACCGCGCACGGTGGCCGCGTCCGGTTCATCGCCCTCTTCTCGGCGCCGGCGGATGTTCTCGTAGATTACCACCGCGTTGTCCACGAGTATGCCGAAGGCCAGCGCAAGGCCGGAGATGGTGAGCAGATCGAGACCCAGTCCCATGGCCTCGAAGCAGATCAAAGCGGCGAGCATGGAAAGTCCGATGGAACTGAATAGGATGATCGAAGCCCGGATCTGACGGATAAAGACCAGGAGTAGCGCGATGATGGCGATGAGGGCGATGGCGACGCGGATGAACAGGTCGTCCAGCGCCTGCCGGACGTCTTCGCTCCGGTCGGTGACCAGGTTCGCCCGGACGCCCGCCGGCAGGCTCCGCGCCATTTCATCCATGCGCGTGCGTACGCGATCGGCGACATCCAGCATGTTGGTGCCTGGCTGCTGGTCGATTTCGATGGAAATGGCGGGCTGGCCGTTCAATCGTGATACACTGCGCGGTTTCGTCAGTCCCATGCGCGTCTCCACCAGGTCGCCGAGGCGGATGAACTCGTCACGGCCCGCCGCGACGGGCAGGTCGGGTAGATCGCCCATAGTCGACGACATGGGTTTCGTGTACAGCGGGATCAAGGTGGACGCTCTGTGTACGGCCCCGGCCGCATGGGACTTGAAAGTGTCGTTAATCGCGATTTGCACCTGCGCAGCGGTAAGGCCGGAACTGTGCAGCCGGTCGGCATCGAGCCGCAGGACCAATTCTTCTTCCCGCCCCCCGATGACTTCGACGTTCCGCACGCCGTCGATGGAGGACAGGACCGGCAGGATATCCTCGATGGCCAGCGCACGCAACGCGAAGTCCGTCATGGGTCCGGACAGGCGATAGCTCATGAACCCTTCGAGTTCCTGGAACATCTGCGGGATTACTTCCGATATGCGGGGCTCGACGCCGTCGGGCAATTCCTCCCGCAGGGAAGCGAGGCGGTCCCTGAGCAGAGCCCGGGCCGATGCGATCGACAGGGAATGATCGAAATTCGCGTATATGGACGCCATGCCTTCCTTCGTTTCCGATCGTATCTGGACTATACCTGGCACGGAGGAGATTTCCGATTCGATCATGGCGGTCACGTGCTTGACGACGGCTTCCGACGAAGCCCCCGGCCAGGCGACCGCAATGTTCAATCCCGGATAATCCTTATCGGGCTCGAGTGACAGCGGCAGGCGCTGGACGGCCGCCGTTCCGAGGGCAAGTACGACGAGGGCCGCGGCGGTTACGGCGATGGGTCGATGGATCGCGGATGTGAGGAATCTTTCCATGATTCGGTTTCGCGAGTAGCGATTACCGGGATTCGGCCGTCCCGGAGGTCGCCGGCCTGGCGAACAGGCTGTACAGGATCGGTACGACGAACAGCGTCAGCCCAGAACCGAGGATGAGGCCGCCGATCAGCGTGCGGGCCAGGGGCATGCCGAGTTCTCCCCCGGTCCCGAAACCCAGGGCCAGCGGAAGCACGCCGCATATCGTCGTGACGGTGGTCATCAGGATCGGCCTGAGCCGCCGCCTGCCCGCTTCGTGAATCGCATCCCTTCGGGACAGGCCGTCTCGTTCGGCCCGGACGATGAAATCGACCTTGAGGATGGCGTCGTTCACGACGATACCCACGAGGACGATGGCGCCGATCCACGTGATGATGTTCAGGCTTTCACCAAGCAGCGTCAGCACGTAGACCGAGCCGGCCAGCGCGAGGGGAATCACCGCGATGATGATCCAGGGAAGGCGCAGCGATTCGAACTGCGCGGCGAGGATGAGCAGGACGACCACGATGGAGAAGAGAAGCGAGATCAGCAGGGAACGGTAGGCGGTCCTGAGCGTCTGATGCGTCCCGGTGAATTCCACGTAGTGCCCGTTGAACCGGTTGTCGGCCAGCCCTTCCCGCACCAGCAGGTCTCTGACCCGGTCCGCCACGCCGACGAGGTCGTCACTGGTAATCTCCGCATCGACGATGACCATGGGCGCCTGGTCCATGCGCAGGATTTCTCCCGCGACTTCGACGGGTTCGATCGTGGCGAGCGCACGCAGGGGGAACGGTCCGTTCGGTGTATCCACGGCAAGGTCCAGCAAGTCGCGGATGTCCGTGTCATCCTGGCTCATGCCATGCAGGACGATCGGAATGCGCTCATCGGTGCGGTCCAGGTATGTGGCCGTCCGGCCGCCCAGGTAGGTGCGCAGGATTTCGGCGATCCGCTCGGGCTTAACGTCCAGGCGCGCGGCTTGGCGCGCGTCGATGTCGATCCGGTAGGAAGGCCGAAGATCGACGCCGCGCAGCGTGATGTCGGCGAGCGGGAACGCGGAATCGGACAGAAGCGACCGGATGGATCCGGCGGTATCGGACATGCGCCGCTGGCCCGAGTCGACCGGTCCGGCCGTTCGTTCATCCATGTGCAGACGTATCGACAGGTCGGGCTGGCGCCCGCCGAGGATCGTGGACAGCGCCGAGACCGGCGGCTTCAGGTCAACCTGGCTTTGCAGTCCGGGAGGGATGCTTTCGCGTAAGGCGGCCATGACGGCGGGTGTGTCCGGCTGCCCTTCATCCAGGAAAACCTGCACGCGGGCCGTTTCGAGTTTGGTGGCGCCCGGCGCTGTTCCGGGCACGAAGGCCGCTCCGGCCGCTCCGGCCGTCGTCAACGTATGGCGCACGCCCGGGATGGTACGGGCCAGTTCGGAAAGCGCCCGCGCCCGCTCCACCGTGGTTTCCAGCGACGTCCCGGACACGAGCGAAAGGTCCATCCAGAACACGCCTTGATCCACCTCCGGGTAGAAGGACCGCGGCAGGTTGCGCCCGATAAATCCGGCGACCAGGGCGAAACCCAGCAGCAGGATCAGGCCCCGGACAGGATGATTGATGGCGGCGTCCACGGCGCGGCGATAGGTTCCGTACAGCCTGGCGGGCTGCCGCGCTTTGCCGGCTGTTGCGCGCCGGCTCCATCGGGCAACGAGCGCGGGCAACAGCGTCAACGCGGCCGTCCAGGAGAGAATGAGCGACGCGGTGACCGCAAGGGCCTGGTCCCGGAAAAGCTGCCCGGCGACCCCGGGCGTCAGGGCCATGGGCAGAAATACGGCGACGGTGGTCAGCGTGGAGGCGGCCATGGGCAGCGCCACTTCGGCTGCGCCGTTGCCCGCGGCCGACTGGACGTCGGGATCGGTCTCCCGGTGCCGCACGATGTTCTCGACCGAGATGATGGCGTTGTCCACCAGCATGCCGATGCCGAGGGCCAGCCCGCCGATCGACATGATATTCAGCCCTACACCCGTCGCGTCGAACACGGCGAAGGCGGCGATGACGGCCACCGGCATGGTCAACGCCACGGGTATGGCGTACCGGAAACTGCGGAACCAGGCCAGCAGGACGATCAGCGCGAGGACGCCGCCCCCGGCCAGCGCGGTCAGCGCATTGCGTATGGAACCGCGTACGAAGGTGGCCTGGTCGAAGGCGACCGTCAGCGATACATCGGGAAACTCGATGTTGTACTGTCGTACCAGGACATTGACGGCATCACTGGCCGAAAGCAGATTGGCATCGGCCGTCTTCTGTACCAGGACGCCGATCGCGGGCGTTCCGTCGAAGAGCACGGCGCCGCGCCGGTCCCTTTCGCCCATGCGCACCATCGCCACGTCCTTGACCCGTATGAGTGCGCCGTCCGGCCGGGTAGCCAGCACCGTGGCGCGCATGTCGTCAAGAGTTTGGAAAGCGCCGTCGATACGCAGGGTGTAACGGTAGTTGCCCCGGCGCATCAGGCCGGCGGGCAGGTCGCGATTGGAAGCGTAAAGCACGTCCTGGACCGTGTCGAGAGACAGCCCGTACGCGGCCAGGCGGGCAGGATCGATGTTGATCTGTACTTCGGGTCTGGCGCCGCCGACGATGCTCGCGCGGGCTACTTCGGGCAGCTGTTCCAGTCTCGGCCGGAGGACCTGCTCGGCCAGTCTTTGCAAGGAGAAAGTGGCACCGTCGTCATTCCGCGTTCCGGACTCGAGCACCAGTCCCATCATGGGCGCCCGGTCAGGGTCCGTATTCAGCAGGACCGGTCGATCGCTTTCGGCCGGAAGGAGGAATCGCTGCGTGTCGAGCTTTTCCCGGGCGGCGAGCAGCGTGGATTGAAGGTCGGCGCCCCAGTCGAGCTCGACGGTTACGAGCGATTCGCCCTCGCGGGATATGGAACGAACCTGCATCGCACCGGGCAGATTCCGAAGCGCGGACTCGATCGGTTCGGTGATCTCGCGGGCTACGATCTCCGGTGGCGTATCGGCCCACGTCGTCCATACCGTGACGGCAGGTATCTCGAGAGGCGGCAGCAGGTTGACCGGCAGGCGGGTTAGCGCGATGAGCCCGATGAGGACGGCGGCGCACGTCAGGCAGCACGTGGCGACGGGCCGCCGGACGGCGACCTGGGGTAGGTTCATGATCGGTCCCGATCCGGCTCAGTTTCTCAACTGGTAGACCACGATACTGGGGTTGAGTTCCCCTTCTTCCACGGGGGAAGTGTCAATGGCGTACAGATCATCGTCGTCGGCGTAGATGAAACTCAGTGGCGATTCGATATCCATCTGGACGAGTGTGCCGTCCCGTTCGAACAGGTCGAGATGGAGGATACCGGTGTTTTCGGGACCGATTCTGCTCCGCTGTATGAGAACATGGTCACCGACGACCAGGGGTCTCATTACCGCGGACGTTTTGTTCATTTCGTCCCCACTGAAATCCATACTCGCAATCACCATCGGTAAGTAACCTGGCGGTTCTGCAGTGTATGTCGCAACGACACGCCCATCCCATTCTATATCGATAACCTCGTAGGTTGTGATAGATGAATACAGAACCCGGCCCTCCGGGGTGGAAGAGGTGTGCTGGAACGAACCACCGAACATGATCGGTGGTCCATCGGGCGGCCAGGGGCGACTGCCTGTCTCATGGGTCTTGTTCCCGTTCGAATCATACACCGTGAAAAGTGATTCACCCTCGAGGGTACTTACAGCGATACGCCCATTCCCGTCGCCAACCATATTGGCCGGACGGAACAATTCGACTCGAAACGAGCCTTGATGGGCTCCGTTTAAATCAAAGGTCGCCACACGGAAGTTGTCTTTATCCAGTACCACGATGCAGTCTTCGAATACCGTAACATTCTGAGGTCGCGACATCTCCCCAGGCCCCGATCCTTCCTGTCCGATACGCCGGATCATCTTCCCGCTCGGATCCGTGACCCAGACCGTATGCTGCTGCCAGTCGGGCAGGTAGAAGTTACCTGCTGCGTCCCGGGTTAGATCGGCGATTTCACCTACGATTTCATCCCCCAGATCGATCGGGATCTCCCGTACTTTTTCGATGCCGTAGTTCTGGGCGGAAGCCGGAGCGGTCCACGTGGGAATCAGACCGATGGCCAGCACAACAACAACGAATCTCATTCGTAGCTCCTCGGCGTGACGGGTTACGGATTGAGTCACGAGGATTACAGTCTATGGCCCGCCGTTCAGTCGATAAACCACGATACTGGGGTTGAGTTCCCCTTCTTCCACGGGATTGATGTCTATGGCGTACAGATCATCGCCCTCGGCGTAGTCAAAATGAAGGGGTGACTCGATATCCATCTGAACGAGCGTGCCGTTCCGTTCGAACAGATCGATATGCCGGATACCGAAATTGTCAGGACTGTTTCTGACCCTCTGCACGAGCACGAGATCGCCGACAACAAGGGGACGGAAGATTTTGGTCGATCTGTTCAACTCTTCCGACGCAGTTTCCATACTCGTAATCACCATGGGAAAGTATCCAGACGGTTCGGCTGAGTACGTGGCGATTATGCGCCCATCCCATTCCATATCGTATACCTGGTAGGTTTTGATGGATGAGAATAGAATGCGGCCTTCAGGGGTAAGCGACATATGAAGGAACGAGCCGCCCATCCTGACCGGAATGGGCGGGTCGGGCGGCCAGGGGCGGCTGCCCATATCGTGACTCTTGTTGCCATTCAGATCGTATACTGTAAGCAGCGATTCCCCAAACAGCGAACTCACGGCGCAGCGCGCTTCACTTCCGCAAACTATGTTATCCGGCCCGGGTCTGTCGATTCGAAACGAAGCCTGGTGGACGCCGGCCAGGTTGAATGTCGCTACACGGAAGTTTTCTTTGTCGAATACTACGATGCGGTCGTCGAATACCGTAACATTCTGAGGTTTCGACATCTCCCCAGGCCCCGATCCCTCCTGGCCGATGCGCCGGATCAACTTCCCGCTCGGATCCGTTACCCAGACCGTATGCTGCTGCCGGTCTGACAGGTAAAAGTTACCTTCTGTGTCGCGGGCGAGATCAGAGATTTGGCCTACGATTTCATCCCCCAGATCGATCGGGATCTCCCGCACTTTTTCGAGGCTGTAGTCCTGCGCGGTAGTGGGGGTGGTCCAGTGTTGAAGAAGCATGGTTGCCAGGAGTAGTAATACGTATCTCATCAAGCTCCTCCAGATGATTCGACCGCACGGACCGATCACGGTTATTCTGGCCCGCCATTCAATCGGTAGACTACGATATGTGGGTTGGGTTCACCTTCTTCAACAGGTGTTGTATCGATGCCGTAGAGGGTTCGACCATCGGCGCAGATGAAAGTGAAGGGCAACTCAATGCCAAGTTGGACGACGGCGCCGTCTTCCAGGAAGAGATCGCCTTGAAATCTCCGTTCGCCGTCTTCCAGGTCTTTCCATCTTTGAATCAATACTTGATCACCAATACCCAGTGGTCGGCCAACCCACGATCCCGGTCTAAATGCGATACCACTTCCCGTCGGAGTGACGGAGAAAGGAGTGTATCCGGGAGGTTCCGCCGAATAGGTTGCCAGCACCGTGCCATCCCAGTGCAGTCTCGACACTTCGTAACGTTTCACCGGCGAAAAAAGCACATCTCCATTCGGTGTGCTGGATATATGCTGGAACAACTGATAGGATCCGCCAATGACCCCGACGGGCCTGGCCTCGACCTCACGGCTGCCGCCATCGTAGAGCTTCGCGCCATCGGTGTCGTATACCGTGAAAAATGACGGAGCCAGCACAGAAGAAACGGCGATGTGGCCATCGTCGTTTATCAGCATGCCGGTCGATAGGTACACATCGATTCGATGGCTGGAAAGATGCTGTCCAGAAATTGAAAAAGCGGAGATTCTGTCGTTGTCGTTATCAAGCACGAAAACCTTACCATCGTGCAACGCCACACTGCGGGGATTGGTCAGTTCGCCCGGTCCCCTTCCCGCCTGCCCGATTTTCCGGATCAACCTGCCCTGGGAGTCCACTACCCAGATCATATGTTGCTGCCAGTCGGGCAGGTAGAAGTTCCTCTCGGCGTCCCGGGTGAGATCGGCGATTTCACCGACGATTTCATCGCCCAGCTCGAGCGGGATAACCTGGGTTTTTTCAATCACATAGGATTGTGCATGGACCGATGTAACTGTAATTGTAATCAGGATGAGAAAAACAGCTCGGAGGAATGATATCATTACTGACCTGCACTTTCCCTCAGCCGGAACACCACGATGTGCGGGTTGTCCGCTCCTTCATTCACCGGCGTCGTGTCGATACCGTAGAGTAGATCGCCATCCACCGCGTAAAACTGAAAGGGTAGTTCCATGGCCAACTGTACCGGCGTGCCGTCCATGGTGAACAGATCACCGTAGTATTTTATACCATTCTCAACATCTACTTTTTTACGTTGTACCAGAACGTGATCACCAATGGCCAGCGGACGCAGAATCGGGGTCCAGGTTTTCAAGATGTCGTTGACATGTGGAAACTGAACGCCGGACGGAAATTCGAATTTTCCGTATCCAGGGGAATCGGCCTCATATTCCGCAAGTACAGTACCGTCCCATGTCATTCTTAGTACAGGGTATTCTTTAACCGTGGAGTACAGAATGTGACCGGCCGATGTCTGGTTGAAATGCTGATCCCCCATCATTGTAAAAAACGACTGATCCGGCACTCTTTCACCTTTACTCCCTACAATGTTTCCATCCATATCGAAAACGGTAAAAAGCGTTGGCTCCCAGAGAGAATTGACCGCTATACGGCCGTCTTTACTCGCCAGAATCCCTGTTGCCATAAAAAAGTTTACTCGGAAGTCGTTTACATACGTCCCGTCCATCTTGAAAACCACTACTCGACTGTTACCTTTGTCGAGCACAATGACTTTGTCTTCGTATACAGTTGTTCCACTCGGAAAGTTTAGCTCTCCGGGGCCGGAACCTTCCCG
>VXWP01000027.1 GCA_009835325.1 Gemmatimonadota bacterium
CCCCCAACCCCAACGAACGGAATCGCAAATCATGGACAGCGTCATTTCGTACCTGGAAGGACAGCGGACCCAGGCCCTGGAGGGCTTGAAGGATTTCCTCCGCATTCCCAGCGTGAGCACCCATCCCCACCACCGGGAGGACCTGCGCCGGTGCGCCCGGTTCCTCGCCGGCGAACTGGAGCGGATCGGCATGCATAACGTGGCCGTGAATCCCACGCCCGGCCATCCCATCGTGACGGCGGATTGGCTCGGTGCGCCCGGCAAGCCCACCGTCCTGTTATACGGCCACTACGACGTCCAGCCCGCCGAACCCTTTGAGTTGTGGGAAAGCGATCCCTTCGATCCCGTGATCCGGGGCGACAACCTCTACGCCCGGGGATCGACGGACGACAAGGGGCAGGTCTGGCTGCACGTGAAGGCACTGGAGGCCCACCTGCGGGAGAACGGCCGGCTGCCCGTGAACGTCCGCTTGTTGATCGAGGGCGAGGAAGAGGTCTCGAGCGAGAACCTGGAAGCCTACCTGGAAAGCCACAGGGAAGCACTGGCGGCGGACGTGGTGGTCATTTCCGACACGTCCATGTTCGACTACGAGCAGCCCTCGATCGGGTATGCCCTGCGGGGCATGGCCTACATGGAAGTCCGGCTCGAGGGACCCAATAAGGACCTGCATTCGGGCGTCTACGGCGGCGCGGTTCCCAACCCCCTGAACGTATTGTCGGAGATCCTGGCCAGGATGGTGGACGGCGACGGAAGGATCACCGTCCCCGGTTTCTACGACGACGTCCTGGCCCTGGACGATGAAGAGCGTGCGTCGCTTGCCGCCCTGCCCTTCGACGAGGAAGGATTCGCCGGGAGACTGGGCCTGCCGGAATCCACGGGCGAGAAAGGCTACTCGACCCTGGAACGCCTGTGGGCGCGGCCTACTCTCGATGTGAACGGAATGCTGGGAGGATTCACGGGCGAGGGATCGAAGACCGTGATCCCTTCGAAGGCCATGGCCAAGGTGAGCATGCGCCTCGTGCCGAACCAGGACCCCGAAAAGATCGCCCGGTCGTTCGACGACTACGTCAGAAGCCTCGCACCGCCCTCGGTCAAGGTGGAAGTCATCCATCACGGCACGGGCAAGCCAGTCCTCACGGCGCGGGACCATCCCGCGGTGACGGCCGCCCACGAGGCCATAACGAGGGGCTTCGGCAAGGAGCCCGTCTACATCCGGGAAGGCGGCAGCATACCGGTGGTGGCCATGTTCGAGGAGATACTCGGCCTGCCCACGGTCCTGATGGCTTTCGGCCTGCCCGACTGCGACGCCCACGCGCCCAACGAGAAGTTCCACCTGCCCAATTTCTACCGGGGCATCGACAGTGCGGCCTGGTTCTACGAGGAATACGGACGATACGCGGACTGACCGGCCGTTACGCGGACTGACGGGCGGCCGCCCGTTTCTCCATGGCGTCCACCGAGGTCGCCACGGCGGCGTCGCCCGTGACGTTCACCGCGGTGCGGCACATGTCGAGGATGCGGTCGACGCCGAGGATCAGCGCGATGCCCGCGGCCGGCACGCCGATGGTCTCCAGGATGATGATCAGCATGATGATGCCCGCGCCGGGCACGGCGGCGGTACCGATGGAGGCGAGTACTGCCGTGAGGACGATCTGCAACTGGGCGGTCATGTCGAGCCCGAGACCGAGGGCCTGTGCGATGAACACGGCGGCCACGGCCTGGTAGAGCGCGGTGCCGTCCATGTTGATCGTGGCGCCGAGAGGCAGGACGAAGGACGAAACCTCTTTTGAAACCCCGAGATTCCGTTGGCTCACATCCATGGTGACGGGGAGCGTGGCCCCGCTGGAGCTGGATGAGAAGGCCAGGAGCTGGGCCGGGGCGATACCCCGGAAAAACCGCCCGATTTTCATGTTGGAGAAGATCTTGAGCATGACCGGGTAGGTGATGATGCCGTGGATCAGCAGCCCCAGGAGGACCACCAGGCAGTAGAAACCCAGGGCGCCGAGGAGTTCGCCGACCGCGGACAGGTCGTCCTGGGCTACCTGGTTGATGGTCTTGGCGATCAGGGCGAAGACGCCGATCGGCGCGACGACCATGATCATGTTCACGATCTGGATGATGACCGACGTGAGACCGGAGAAGAAATCCACCAGGGGTTTGCTCTTGTCGGACGGGATCAGTACCAGGGCGATGCCGAAGAGGAGTGAGAAGAAAACGACCTGGAGCATGCGTCCGTTGTTGCTCAACGCGCCGAAGATGTTATCGGGAGTCATGTCCACGAAGACCTGCAGCGGCCCCCGCTCCCTGGCCGTTTCGGCCCGTTCCATGTCGGATTCCGCGTCGGTCTGGTAGGCCGACTGCAGCTGTTCCTGCAACCCCTGGGGCACGCCCGTCCCGGGTTCGAGCAAATTGACCATGACGAGCCCGATGGTCACGGAGACGGTCGTCGTGAGGATGTAAATGGCGATCGTCCTGCCGCCGATGCGCGACAGTTTTCTCACGTCCGACAGGGAGGCGACGCCCATGATGAGCGAGCCCAGCACGAGGGGAACGGCGATGACCTTGAGCAGGTTCAGGAAGATGTCGCCGAAGGGCGTGATCCAGTCCTCTGTGAACCGGCTCCAGCCCATGGCCGCGGAGAGGATCCCGTAGAACAATCCGAGAATCAACCCGATGATAATCTTCCAGTGCAGGGGAAGGCGCCAAAGGTTCATTTAGTATGATCGCTCCGCAGACTCGGCTTAATCCGCAGTCTCGGTTTAGACGGTAACGTCGTGGAACAGGCCCTGGACGGTGTGGACAAGTTTCGCCTCGTCGGGAATGGTCTGCGGCTCCAGCCCGGGACTGAAGGGTACGGGGACGTCCATGGCGCCCACGCGCTTCACCGGGGCGTCCAGGTAGTCGAAGGCTTCGTCGGCGATCCGGGAGGCCAGTTCACCCGTGACTCCGTAGCTCTGGTAGGCTTCGTCGACCACCACGGCGCGGCTGGTCTTCTCGACGGAACGAATGATCGTGTCCATATCGAGAGGTGAAAGCGTCCTGGGATCCACCACCTCCGCGCTGATTCCCTCCTTGTCCAGCATGTCCGCGGCCTTGAGCGCGGTATGCACCATGCTCGAGGTGGCGACGAGGGTCACGTCCGACCCTTCCCGCTTTATGTCGGCCACGCCGAAGGGTATGGTGTAGTCGTCGTCATCGGGTACCGGCCCCTTCAGGGCGTACATCATCTTGTCTTCGTAGATGACGGTGGGGTTGTCGTCGCGGATGGAGGTCTTGAGCAGGCCCTTCAGGTCGGCCGGCGTGGAGGGGATGGCCACCTTGACGCCGGGTATGTGGGACAGCCAGGCCTGCAGGCTCTGGGAGTGCTGGGCTGCCGAGGAACGGCCCGCGCCGATCGTGGTCCGGATCGTCAGCGGCACTTTGGCCTGTCCGCCGGTCATGTAACACATCTTGGCCGCCTGGTTGACGATCTGGTCCATGGCGATAGTGATGAAGTCGCCGAACATGATCTCGACGATGGGCCGCATGCCCGTCAGGGCGGCGCCCACACCGGCGCCCATGATGCCCGCTTCCGAAATGGGCGTGTCCCGCACCCGGTCTTCGCCGAACTCTTCGAGCAGCCCCACGGTGACCTTGAAGACCCCGCCCGCGGCGGCCACGTCCTCTCCCATGAAGAAGACGGTCTCGTCCCGCCGCATCTCCTCCGCGATGGCCTCGCGTACTGCTTCGCCATAGGTGATCACACGCTCAGGCGTAGACATGGTCGGTTACCTCGTCGGCCGTGGGATAGGGGGATTCGTTGGCGAAGGCCACGGCGTCTTCCACCCGTTTCGTGATATCCGCGTCGATGGATTCCAGTTCCGTCTCGTCGACCATGCCCGCCTTCATCATGCGCCGGGCGAAGCGGGGAATAGGATCTTTCGCGAGCCAGGTGTCCGTCTCCTCCTGGGTCCGGTAGGTCTTTTCCGGGTCGCCGTCGCCCACGTGGTGCCCGCGGTACCGGTAGGTCTTGTTCTCGATCAGGCACGGCCCCTCGCCGGCCCGGGCCCGCTTCACCATCTCCACCGCGGTCTGGTGCACCGCAACGGCGTCGTTGCCGTCCACCACCATGGCCGGCATGTTGAACCCCGCGGCCCGTTCGGCCACGTGCTCCCGGACGGCCGTTACGTCGCTGGCGGCCGTATATTCTCCATAGTGGTTGTTTTCGCAGACGAACAGGACGGGCAGCGACCAGACGGAAGCCAGGTTGGCGGATTCCAGGAAGGCACCCTGGTTGATGGCGCCGTCGCCGAAGAAGCACACGGCTACCTGCCCGGAACCGCGCATTTTGCCGCTCAGGGCCGCGCCGGTCGCCATGCCCATGCCGCCTCCGACGATGCCGTTGGCGCCCAGGATGCCCAGGCTCATGTCGGCGATGTGCATGGTGCCGCCCTTGCCGCGGTTGTAGCCGTCGACCTTGCCCATCATTTCCGCCATCATGCGATCGACTTTGCCGCCCTTGGCGATCAGGTGGCCGTGGCCCCGGTGGGTGCTGGTGAGGTAATCGTCGTCGTTCAACGCCGAGCAGATGCCCACGGCCGAGGCTTCCTGGCCGATGTACAGGTGCGCCAGGCCGCGCATCAGGCCCTGGGTGTAGATCTCCAGAACGGCCTCCTCGAAACGCCGAATGGTCAGCATTTTATCGTAGATTTCCCGGCACAGCGGCTCGGGCAGTGGCAGCGTTCCTTCGTCGCTGGAGGTCGTGATCAGCTCCAGGGATTCGGACATGTTTCGAGCTCTCCTTGGCCGTAGCGGCGGGATTGGAGATTCGGTACGGACGTATAGGAATAAACGGTTCGGACGAATTGTGACATAATACGGGAGGGCCGGCCGTCAGGCAAGAGGAAAATACCCCCGCCGAGGCGTCGTCGATCCCACCCGGTTTCGGCGGTTTCCACGCCTGCGCTCACCGGGTTTGTTCCGGCGCGAATCCACGGTTGAGCCGGCGGACCAGCGGCGGGGCGAAGAGGAACATCAGGACCGTCTCGGGAACGACGACGCTGGCATTGTAGAGCAGGGCGTAGAGCCACGGCGCCGTCCAATCCTGGAGCAGTGGGGAGAGGGTGATCCCCGTGTAATCCCGGACCAGTTCGTAAACCTGCCGGTTCAGTTCCGGGGGCGTGAAGGCCGCGAAGTAGACCGCGCCGGACACCACGTGGCTTGCCAGGCGGAGTACGCCGGCCGCCAGGATGCCCACCCGGGGCCAGGAAGGGAAGAAGCCGATGATCCCGATCAGCGCGTAGGGCAGCAGGTAGTCCAGGAAGACCTGTATGGGATGGAAGATGACCGGGTCGAGGATCAGCGTGACCAGGCCCGCGGCGAGCCCGCCGGCCATGCCCGCCCTGGGTCCGTAGGTGATCGCCAGGTAGACCAGGGGCAGGATCTTGAGCGAAAGCGAACCGCCCCACGGCAGCCGGTACAGACGGATGAACCCGAGGAGGACCGCGAGGGCAACGGCCACGGCCATGGCCGTCAGGCGGCGCGTGCCGGCGGCGCTATTCGCCGTCTTTGGATTCGCTTTCTTCGGGCTCGTGCTTGCCATGTCCGTTCATTTCGGCCACGCGCTTCAGTTTTTCCTGCTTGTCCAGTTTCTGCATCGTCACGAGGAGCGCCGTGTCGAGTTTCCTGATCCGTTCCGTGGTGGAAGTCAGTTCCAGCAGGGATTGCCGGTCCTTCAGCACCATGTCGATCGTCGACGCGATGATGAAGGAGAAGTGCACCGGGTCGAATATGCCGCGGATGGCGCCCACGCCCCTGGTCTGCAGGCGGATCATCTTCTGGTAGGCGTTCAGGACCTTTTTCAGGAGGTCGGAGGGGATGTCCTCGTTCTCGTCGTCGAAGTACTCCACGACGGCTTCCAGGTAAGACTCGCGGTTCAGCACGTCGAGGACCCGGAACCGCCTGCGGCCCTCGGTGAGGATATCCATGGAACCGTTCTCGAACTGTCTCAGGATCTGCGTGATCCGGGCCGTGCAGCCTACCTGGCACAACTGGGTTTCATGGAGGAGGAGAATGCCGAATTCCGTTTTCTCGTGGAGGCACTTTTGCACCATTTCCTTGTAGCGGGGTTCAAAAATGTGAAGGTGCAGGGGCATGCCCGGAAAGAGCACGGTATTGAGCGGGAAAAGCGGTATCTCGAGCGTGTTCATAGCCATGCTGGAGGTTCGGAATTTGAGAAAATGACGCGGGAAACCACTATTGAAATGGATGACGAACGCGGCACGATGGGCGGCGAATCCGGAAATCGCCGCGCGCGATTATCGCGATCAAAAGTGTGATCGGGTCATGCGAATCTTAACCGGTGGGTGTCGAAAATGTCAACGGAATTCGGCAGCTCCCGCGGGTGTTTCAGGGGAGCACTTCCCGCTTGACGACCCCCTGCCCGTGGCTATATTACGGTGTTGATTGTGGGTGTAACTGAAATAGTCTGGCGCAATTAAGTCTTGCCGGGCGGTCGCGATGGACGGAATGAAAAGAAAGCCGAAGGAAGCTGAAAACGGGGGGCGGCCCCTGCGCAAGGCTTCCTTCACCAATATCTCCGGGTCTCCCGTGGAAGGGTTGTATACGGCCGGCCGGCAGTCCGGTACCGGTTATCTGCGCGACGAAGGATACCCGGGGCAGTACCCCTACACGCGCGGGATCCACGCTTCCCTGTACCGGGGCAGGCCCTGGACCATCCGGCAGTTCTCCGGCTTCGGTTCCGCGGCCGATTCCAACGCCCGTTTCAAGTTTCTCCTGGAACAGGGCCAGAACGGCCTGTCGGTGGCCTTCGACGTGCCCACGCTGATGGGGCTGGATTCGGACCACCCGTCCTCCGAAGGCGAAGTGGGCGTCTGCGGGGTCGCCGTCGACACGCTGGAAGATATGGAGACCCTGTTTACCGGCATCCCGCTGGACCGGATCAGCACGTCCATGACCATCAACGCCCCGGCCGCCGTGCTGCTGGCCATGTACCTGGCCCTGGCGGAGAAAAGAGGCATACCCTGGACCGGGTTGCGGGGCACGCTGCAGAACGACATCCTGAAAGAATACATCGCGCAGAAGGAGTGGATCTGCCCGCCGTCCTCCGCGGTTGGGTTCGTATCCGATACGGTGGTTTTCTGCACGGAGCGCGTACCCCGGTGGAACCCCGTCAGCATCAGCGGGTACCATATCCGGGAGGCGGGCGCGACGGCCGCCCAGGAACTGGCCTTCACATTGGCGGACGGATTTGCCTACGTCGACGCCTGCATGGCCTCCGGCCTCGAAGTCGACCGCTTCGCGTCCCGGCTTTCCTTCTTCTTCAACGCCCACATCGATTTCTTCGAAGAGATCGCAAAGTTCCGCGCCGCCAGGAGGATCTGGGCGCGCCACATGCGCCGGCGGTACGGCGCCCGGTCCGAGCGATCCTGGATGCTGCGTTTCCACACCCAGACCGCCGGGTGCAGCCTGACCGCCCAGCAGCCGGAGAACAACATCGTGCGCACGGCCGTGGAGGCGCTGTCCGCGGTGCTGGGCGGCACCCAGTCGCTGCATACCAACGCGCTGGACGAAGCCTACGCACTGCCTTCGGAAAAGGCGGCCCGCATCGCCGTGCGGACCCAGCAGATCATCGCCCATGAAACCGGCGTGACCGACACGGTCGATCCATTGGGAGGATCTTACTACGTCGAGTCCCTGACGAACCGGCTGGAAGAGGAGGCCGAGGCGTATTTCAAGAAGATCGACGCCTTCGGCGGCATGGTGGGGGCGATCGAAGCGGGCTTTCCCCAGCGCGAGATCATGTCCGCGGCCAACCGGTACCAGGCGGAGATCGAAGACCGGGAACGGATCATCACCGGCGTGAACGATTTCTTCGCCCCCGAGGACCGCGACCTGGAGACGCTGCGCATCGACCCCCGCATCGAAAGGGAACAGCGAAGCCGACTCGACGCGGTGCGGCGTCGGAGAGACGACCCTGCCGCCGGGCACGCCCTCGATGACCTGGGGACCGCGCTGCGGAACGGGGAGAATATCATGCCGCCCATGCTGGCCGCGGTGAAGGCCTACGCCACGCTGGGAGAGATCGTGGGCGTGATGCAGGAAGTGCACGGTCTGTACGAGGAACCCGCGGCCTATTGACGCGCGACGACCGCAATTGCCATAGGATGCCAAAGTGGCCATGCAGAATGCCATAGCAATAAGAAACCTTAAGGGAAACCGGATCACATGCCGCGTAACAAGAAGGGACTGTCCACCCGCTCCGTGCATGGCGGGGAACACCGCGACAAACCGTTTTCGTCGGTGACCAATCCCATCGTCCAGACTTCCACCTACGTGTTCCAGAATACCCGGGAGTTGATCGAATACACCACGGGTGAGGTCGACCGGGAGGAATACGGACGCTACGGCAACCCCACCAAGTCGGTGGCGGAGCGCAAGATCGCCGAGCTGGAAGGCGGTGAGGACGCCGCCCTGTTCTCTTCGGGGATGAGCGCCTTCACCTCCGTGCTGCTCGCCATGCTCTCCTCCGGCGCCCATGTGATCGTCATGGACGAGTGCTACCGGCGCAGCCGCCAGTTCTGCCGGCAGATCCTCCCGCGGTACAACATCGACGTGACCTTCGTCAAGACGGGCGATTACGATGAACTGGCCTCGTCGATCACCTCGAAGACCCGGCTCATCGTATCCGAATCTCCCACGAATCCGTACCTGAACGTGATCGACCTGGAGAAAGTCGTGGAGATCGCCGATCGGCACCGGGTTAAGGTGCTGATCGACGGCACGTTCGCCACGCCCTACAACCAGAAGCCGCTGGAATTCGGGATCGACCTGGTCCTCCACAGCGCCACGAAGTACCTGGGCGGCCACAACGACCTGCTGTCCGGCGCCGTCGTGGGCAGCGCGCCGCTTATTGCCGCCGTCCGCGAGTTCCGCGACGTCACAGGGGGCATCGTCGATCCGCACGGCGCGTACCTGCTGATCCGCGGCCTGAAGACCTTCGCCCTGCGCATGGAACAGCACAACGCGAACGGCCTGGCCGTCGCCCGTTTCCTGGAAGACCATCCGCGCATCCGGAAGACGTACTATCCCGGACTGGAAAGCCACGCGGGGCATGAAATCGCACGCAGGCAGATGAGCGGTTTCGGCGGCGTGGTGAGCTTCGAGGTCGACGGCGACATGGATACGACCATCCGCTTCATCGACGCGGTGCGCATCCCCTACATCGCGCCGAGCCTGGGCGGTGTGGAGAGCCTGATCGAGCAGCCCGCCATCATGTCCTTCTATGAAATGGACCGGTCCGAGCGCCTCGAGATCGGCATCAAGGACGAACTCGTCCGGTTTTCCGTGGGGATAGAAAACGCCGACGATCTGATCGCCGACCTGGACCAGGCCCTGGGACAGATCTAGGCGGATCATGGGTTGCGGGTTCTCAGGGACGGGTAACCCGCGACCATCCGTTACCGTTCCTCAGATTCCGTCCTGACGTTCGATCCATCTTCCTGCATCGGTAATTCGATCGTGACCGCTGGTTCTATTCGAATCAGTTGTTACTTTAGCAGAAATGTTTATATTCAGAGAATAGTCGTTTTCTTCATGTGATGTGTGAACCCACATTTCCAATAAGGCGATTATGCAGAGAAAACCGACAACAGGCCCGGAAGGCAAGCTGATCGAAAGGTTCGTAAATGCGGTTGAACATCTGAATCGCTTGATGTTCAGCGGTCGTATTACAGAACTCCGACGCCTGCACGTGAATACGCACCAGATGAACACCCTGTTCCTGCTGGGATACTTCGGCCCCTTGAAGATGAGCGCTATCGCGGGCGAACTGGGCACTTCGATCGCCCACACGACGATCATCGTGAAGAACCTGGTTCAAAAGGAGTATGTCAAGCGAGGCTCGAGTCCGACCGACCGCAGGTTGATTATCTGTGAACTTACCGATCTCGGCAGGGAAGCTACGGAAGTGTTCTTGAGTCACGCTCGACAGCGTGCGTTGCAGATCGCGGAGAGGTGGGATGCGGAGAGTCTGGAGTCCATGGTGGATTCGTTGGAGTTATTGTGGCAGACCGAAGACGAAGTACTGAAATCAGCAGGGGCAAATTCAAAGCGGCAAACTCCGGGGCCAGGACTCGAACCTGGATAGCCAGAACCAAAATCTGGTGTCCTGCCAATTGAACGACCCCGGAATACTCACGGACCGGTCGGCGTTTCTGACCGGAAGACTTCTACCCGCCACGCGATTTCGCACGCCCCCGTCTGCACGTTTCTTTCAGCCCGGTACCTGAGAATGGTATCGGCGGCGACTTCCACCGAGTTGCGGTCGACTCCCGCACAGGTAGGGGATTCCACCGACAGGATGTGCGTCCCCGGCTTGACGGACCGGAACTCCGTGTACGCGCCTACCGGCAGTTCCCTCGCGTCCCCCGCCAGGTCGACCTGAATGGCTTCGGTACTCTCCAGCGTGTTGTATACGGTCAGCACGAAGGTATCTTCGCCCCCGCAGGCCGCATGCACGAATGCCGCTAAAAACAGGGCAGCGACGCAACCGGCTCGCTTTCGCATTGACCCTGAGCCGTTGTTTCCATCCATAAGAATACCCGAAACAGTTGCCCTGACTACCGCGGTACCAGCGGCCCGGCTCAATCTACCCGGCCGGCCGCCGCGTGTCAATCGGAAGTTGGCTGTTGACCCGACTTGACAGGTAGTCCGCGACAGCCGGCATCCCGAGTTGACCCGCGCGCCCGGGCCGTTATCTGCTTGACAGGCGGTCCAATCGATAGTAAAATGTTGAAACTCACACGATCCCCTCCTCCAGATCAGGTATTACTGGGCGGTGTTTTCATGCTGAAAGCACGGCATCTCACGGTCAGAAACCTGCTTGCCTGCACGTCGATCCTGGGCCTGTCCCTGCTGTTTTTACCCGACGCGGTCCTCGGCCAGTCCCAGGTGCGTCCGGAGCCACAGGAGCGCCTTAATCCCCAGGACAGCCCGGCTTTGGAAGGCGGTGTGGTCACCATCGGCAAGGTGGCCGTCGGAGATCTCACCTTCCACCCCCTGTTCAACAGTCTCGGCGTGGAGCGGGAGATTGCCTCGTTGATCTACGGCGATGGCCTGCTTCGCGTGGATGAATCGGGTACGCCGTCGGACGGGCTGGCCTATCTGCCCTTCAAGCTGTCGAACGGCCGCGACTGGGTGTTCCGGCTGAAACAGGATATTGAATTCCACGACGGGGAGCCGATGACGGCCGCCGACGTGATCTTTACGTACACGCGGTACAAGGCCGCCCGGGTGTACGATCCCGTCTTCCACCGCTATTTCCAGAACATCGATCAGATTACCGCCCTCGACCAGCAGACCGTTCGCATCATCATGAAGTCGCCGATCGAAACCTTTCCCAACCGGCTCGCGACCCTGCCCATTCTGCCCCGTCACCAGATGGGCCCCGGCCTCTTCGCCGACGCCGGCGCGCACCTGGAAACGACCCGGCCAATCGGACTGGGTCCGTACCGGGTCGCGTCATGGCCCGTCCACGATACGGTGACGCTCGAGGCCAATGAAACCTGGCACCAGGGCCGCGCGAGCCTGGACCGGGTGGTCTACCGGTTCTACCCCACGTCCGAATCCCTGCAGGCGGCTTTCATCATGCGGGAAGTGGATCTTATCGAAGTGGAACGCGACGGCACGCTGAAGGACCTGAAGCGGGCGCGGTCCGATGCGAAGATCCAGGCGATCGTACCCGGAAGCCGCGCCTTCTCGGCGGTGTTCTACAATCACCGGCATCCGCTGCTTGCAGATTTGGCCATTCGGCGCGCGCTGACCTTTGCCACGGACCGCCAGCGCATCCTGGAAGAGGTGCTCGTGCGCGGCGCCGGGGTGTTGGCCCAGGGTCCCCTGCACCCGGATTTCGAGTTCAAGGGCGGCGACATGGAATTCGATTACCGTCCGCGCGAGGCCCTTGAGCTGCTGCGTCTGCAGGGCTGGGAGGACGGCGACGGCGACGGGTTCCTCGATCGGGAGGGACGGCCCCTCCGGTTCGAACTGCTCTTTCCCAGGGGACAGACCTCGGCCGAGAAGACGGTGCGGGTCGTCAAGCTGAACCTGAACCATATCGGCATCCAGGTCGTTCCCGTGCCCGTTACCCAGAAGGAACTGGTCCAACGGCTCGGTATCGGCAGCTACGACGCGGCGCTGTTCGTGCAGGATTTCGAGCCCACGGCAGACGATCTCTACGCCGTCTTTCACTCGGAGAGCATCGGCCTGGGGAACATGCTCGGATACCGGAACCGCCAGGTCGACCGCAACATAAACTTCCTCTTCGGGCTGCCCGACCAGTACCGGGCCGGACCCGTCTACCAGCAGCTCGAAATGCTTCTGGTCCGGGACCAGCCCTGCATGTTCCTCTACTTCGTGGATACCCGTTACATCGCGTACGATCCCACCTTGAATAACCTGGGCCGCCCAGGTGAAGCGCTCAGGTCGCCCGCGGCCTGGTTCCGGACCGAACACGCCCCTTGACGGCGCGCAAAACCATGTTTCCCAGAAACTTACGAGAAGGATTGTGGCCACGGCTGCTCGTGTCCCATATCGCGCTGGCCACCATTCCGGTGCTGATCGTCGGACTGCTTCTGCTCGCGACGGCCCGCCGTTCCATCGAGGACACGGTAGCGGACGGCAACCTCGAGGTCGCGCGCCGGGCGAGTAACGAGATCCGCCTGTATATCGAACAGGCGCAGCGCGTGATCGACCTCGCCGCGGACAACATGGACATGATCGACGCGACGGACGCGGTGTACCAGCAGTTGATCGACAACCTGGTCATCCGCCAGGACTTCCTCAGCGAACTGTCCGTGCTTGACCTTGTGGGAAGCGAAAGGCTGACCACACGGCTCGAAGGGCCGTTGCGGGCACGGCCGGACCTGGCGCTTCCTTCGGAGGACGGCACCACGATCTCCCCGGTGTTCATTGCGGACGATGGCCTGCCCGCGGTGACGATCACCGTGGCAGTGAGGCGTCTCGACGAGCACACGGGTTATCTCGCGGCGCGGGTGAGCCTGAAGGATATGTGGGACCTGGTGGACAACATTCAACTGGGGGAGGGACAACGGGAAGGATTCGGCAACGCCTACGTCGCGACCGGGAACGGCCGCCTGATTGCCCATCCGGAACGGGAAAGGGTGTACCGCCAGGACGATTTGACCGGCTCTCCCGTCGGCACGGCGCTGGGTGAACAGCAGAGCGGCACGCTGGTCTACACCGGGGCGTCAGGCGAGATGGTCGCCGCCTTCGCGACCGTCGCGCCGATCGGGTGGAAAGTCGTCATCGAACAACCGGCGGACCGGGCCTTTGCCAGGTCGCGGGACATGATCGTGGGCATCAGCGTACTCATGGTGATCAGCGCGGCGGTCGCTTCGCTGATCGGTGTTCTCGTCGTCCGGAAAATTGTCCGACCGATCTACGAACTGGTGCGCGGCGCGCAGTTGTTCGCCCGGGGCAGGCTGACCCATACCATAGAAACGCCGGGCCATGGCGAACTGACGACCCTGGCCCGGGAGTTCAACCAGATGGCCCGCGAGTTGCTGGAGAAGGAACGCCGCCTGAAACAGGCCGAGCGACTGGCGACGCTGAGCAAGTTCGCCACCATCCTCTCCCACGAGATCCGGAATCCGCTCAATTCCATGATCATCAACCTCAGGATTCTCAAGCGGGACATGGAGAAGCAGAACGGCGACCTGGATAAACCGGGCGGGCACTATGAGAAGGTGATTTCGGAAATCTGGCGTATCGACAGCCTCGTCGAGAACTTCCTGAACTACGCCCGGCCGCCCGAACTGGTGCCTTACCCTCACGACATCAACGAGGTGCTCGACGAAGTCGTCGCCACCCACAAGGGCACGGCACAGGAACGGGGCGTCCGCATCGACACCCGGTACCAGATAGGCGAACTGCCGGTATCGGTCGATGTCAACCAGATCAAGCAGGTGTTCCTGAATATCATGCTGAATGCTTTCGACGCCATGGAGGCCGGGGGCACGCTTACGATCTCCACGGAACAGGCGCCGCCCCGCAACCGCGGGGACCTGACCCTGGAAGGCTTCAGCGAAAGCCCCCGGGTCCACATTAAATTTGAAGATACGGGAAGGGGTATTGATCCCGACCGGCTGGATCGTATATTCGAGGTGTACTACACGTCCAAGTCGACCGGTACGGGCCTGGGCCTACCCATCGCCCAGCAGATCGTGGAGAAACACGGGGGCGTGATCTCGGTCGAAAGCACGCCCGGCAAGGGGACGGCCTTCACGCTGACCCTGCCGGCGCTGGAAGCGGAAATCGCCGAGCCTTCCGCCGGAAAAGAAGGAACAGAGGTCATTCATGGAACGCATCCTGATCGCGGAAGACGACCGGAACACCCGTGAGGGGCTGGTCGAGTTGCTGTCGGGCGAGGGGTACGAAGTCACGGGGGTGGCGGACGGGGAACAGGCCTATGAAACGGCCAGGAACGGCCAATTCGACGTCTTGCTCACGGATATGAAAATGCCCCGGGTCAACGGCCTGAACCTGATCAAGCGCATGACCGGCACTTCGCCGGAAACGAGTATCATCATGATGACGGCCTTCGCCACCGTGGAGACGGCCGTCAAGGCCATGCGCGACGGCGCTTTTACCTATCTGACCAAGCCGGTGAAGTTAGAGGAACTGCTCGCCACCATAGAAGGCGCGCTGCAGGAGAAGAAGAACCGGCGGCGCACAAATGCATCACCCAGACCGTCTTCCATCCCCGATCCGGACATCATCGGCGAAAGCGCCCGGATCAGGGACATCTTCGACCGCGTGGAGAAAGTCGCCAGGGCCAATACCACGATCCTGCTGCTCGGTGAAAGCGGTACGGGCAAGAGCCTGATCGCCCGGGCGATCCACGCCAGAAGCTACCGGAAGGAACATCCATTCGTGGATGTGAGTTGCGCCTCCATTCCCGAAAGCCTGCTGGAAAGCGAACTCTTCGGGACTGAAAAAGGGGCGTACACCGGCGCACTGAGCACGACGCGCAAGGGGTATTTCGAGCGGGCGGCCGGCGGGACGATCTTTCTGGACGAAATCGGCGAGATCAGCGGGGCCGTCCAGGTCAAGCTGCTGCGCGTGCTGCAGGAACGCCGGTTCGAACGGCTCGGCGGCACGGAACCGTTGCACATCGACGTCCGGGTGATCGCGGCCACCAACCGCAACCTGGAGGACGCGGTCGCCGAGGGGCGCTACCGGCAGGACCTCTACTACCGGTTGAACGTCCTGCCCATCGTGGTGCCGCCCCTTCGCGAGCACCGGGACGACATCCCGCCGCTCATCGACTACTTCATCCGGAAGTACACGCGGGAGAACGGCCTCGGCGACAAGTATATCTCCGAGGAAGCCCTGGAGATCTGCACGAGGTACGACTGGCCCGGGAACATCCGGGAAGTGGAGAACGCCATCGAGAGCGCCGTCGTATTGAGTGACGGAGAACGCATCCTGCCGGAACATTTACCCGGCTTTCCCAACGCGCACGCGATCGAAGCGGCCGAGGTCCCCGTCCAGGGGTCACTCAAGGACTCCAGGGGACAGGCCGAAAAACGCCTCATCCAACAGGCGCTGCTGGAATCCGGCGGAAACCGGACGCGCGCGGCGGAGGCTCTCGGCGTCACGGTCAGGACCATCCAGTACAAGATCAAGAAATACGGTCTTCAGTGACAGGCTTCAGGATGGTACCGCATGGAATCGACAATCCGTCCCGTCTCCGTCGTGATACCCACCTACAACCGGGAAGACCGTCTGCCGTCGGCGATCCGGTCCGTCCTGGAACAGACAGCGCCGCCGGCCGAGATCATCGTGGTCGACGACGGTTCGACGGACGGTACCCCCGCCCTCGTCCGCACTTTTCCCGGTGTGCGGTTCCTGCGCCAGGAAAACCAGGGGGTGAGCGCGGCCAGGAATCACGGCATCAGCGCGGCGAAACACGATTGGATCGCCTTGCTCGATTCCGACGACGAATGGCTTCCCCGCAAGTTGGAAAGACAGTGGAGCGCGCTGGAACGGGATCCGCGATTCAGGTTCTGCCACACCGATGAGATCTGGATCCGCAAGGGCAGGCGGGTCAATCCCATGAAAAAGCACGCCAAGTACGGTGGACACATCTTCCATCATTGTCTGCCCCTGTGCGTCATCTCCCCTTCTTCCGCGCTGATACATCGTGATCTGTTCGAGCGCTTCGGCATGTTCGACCCGGAACTTCCGGTCTGCGAAGACTACGATCTGTGGCTGCGCATCTGCGCACGGGAACCCGTGCTTTATGTGGACGAACCCCTGCTGCTGAAGTTCGGCGGCCACGAGGACCAGTTGTCTCGCGCGTACTGGGGCATGGACCGTTTCCGCATACGCGCACTGGAGAAACTGATTCAAAGCGGCACTTTGGAAGACGAGGCCCTGACCGCCGCCCTGGATACCCTGTACCTGAAAATCGACATATACGCCGCCGGCGCGGAGAAGCGGCGCAGGTTCGAGGAAGCCGATCGCTACCGGGACAAGAAACGGCGTTTAGCGGCCAGCCTGGCCAGCCTGGTCAGCCTGGCCCGTTACGCCGGGACAGAGGGCTGCTGAACCTGTGCAAATCCTTTCACATCGTTCCGAAGGAGATTTCCGGTTCACGTTCGCATTCCGCGCAGAATCCCCGCTTCCAGGGCGTTTTTATCCCGGAATTCCACGATTTTGAACGTTTCCGGCAGAAAATGGACGCCCTGTACGCCCGTCGGCATGTTATTTGCGACCTGTCGGTAACGGATGATTGTATCGTACTCGAGAGGAACTGGAGGCCCATGAAGCGCATCGCTTTGCTGATCATTCTTATATGCGGACTCGTCCCGGGTTCCGCCCTGGCCGTCACCTCCGGCAAGGTCACGGGGTTTGTACGGGACGCGGCGACCGGTGATCCGCTGGCCGGCGTCACGGTACGCGTAAAGGGTACCGAATCACGGACCGTTTCCGGGTTGAACGGGGAGTATTTCATCCTCAACGTCCCCGTAGGCGCGTACCGGCTTGAAGTACAGATGATCGGCTACCTGCCCGTCCGCACCCAGGTGCTGACCGTCAACAGCGACCGCACCACGCGGATCGACTTCGAGCTGGAAACGACCATGCTCGACCTGGCCGAACCCGTTACCATCACCGCGCGGAGGACGTCCGTCCGGTCGGACCTGACCGCTTCGAGTGAATTGATCGTCCCCCGGGAAATCGAGTCATTGCCCGTAACGGACCTGTCGGATCTGATATTTCTCCAGAACGGGGTGGTCCGGGACGCCGAGGGCGGCCTGCACGTGCGGGGCGGCCGGGCGAACGAGATCTCCTACTACGTGGACGGCGCCACCCTGGAGGATCCCCTGCTGGGCGGCATGGGTACGCATATACCCCTGGCTTCGGTCGAGGAACTGGTGGTCAACCGGGGCGGCTTCAACGCGCAGTACGGGGAGGCCATGTCGGGTGTCGTCAATATCGTGACCCGCGAGGGAAGCGGTCCCCTGTCGGGCACCTTCAGGGCCGCAACGACGCTGCAGTCCCAGTACGACCTGGAAGCGGGGAGTTACGACGAAACCGCGGCGGGACGGGGAGGGCGCCTGGAGGGGACGCTCAGTGGCGCGCTGCCCTGGTTCGGGAACCGTGGCGGCTATTTCCTTTCCGGCCAGGTCCTGAGCGACGGGCACCATATCCCCCACAACAGCCGTTCGCTGGCCACGGTGGCGGGAAACCTGGTGTTCAAGCCCTATCCCCTCATGAAGCTGAAGATCAGCGGTCACTACTTCCGCCAGCGCCATTTCCAGTATGACCATCGCAATCAGAACGGGCTTTCCTACGATTTCAATCCGGACGGACTTCCGGAAAGGCAGGCCGGCAGCCAGGCGCTCAACCTGTCGGTCAGCCAGAACATCAGTCCGCGACTCTTCTATACCGCACGGTTTTACAGGTATGCCACCAACAGCATCCTGTTTCCCACCATGCTGGCGGACAGATACTGGTCGGAGTGGCCGGGCTATTCGGTGGACGATCATGGTCAATACAACGGATCGATCTACGAGTCCACCCAGTTGCCTTCCGATCGATACGAGGGACTGCCGTTCACGGAAGGCAACGACTTCTTCCCGCTGTACCGGGACGCACGGGCAACCTATTACGGTGTAAGGGCTGACCTGAGCGGGCAGGCTACCTACTGGAACCAGGTCCGGGCGGGCGTCGAAGCGCAGTGGTACCGGCTGGACTGGAACGAGCGGTCGTTCCTGCAGGCCGTACCGCAGGGGCAGCGATACATCGTCAATCCCGTGGAAGGCGCCCTGTACTTTCAGAACAGGGTGGAGTTGAGCCGGTTGATCGTGGACGCCGGGCTCCGGATGGATTACCTGGACACGAGCCAGCGGTTTTTCGTCGATTTACCGTCGGGCCAGGCCGCGCAACGGGACAACTCGACCAAGTTACGGCTTAGCCCGCGTCTGGGCGTTTCCCATTCCTTCACGCCGCGGAGCCTGCTCCGGTTCAATTACGGATACTTCTACCAACCGCCGGAGTTCCGGCATGCCTATACGAACCTGCGGCGCGACTTCAGCGGCGAATCCCCGCGCCTGGGGAATCCCGACCTGGCCCCCCAGAAGACCGTGGCCTATGAGTTCGGCCTCGAGCATATGCTGTCCGGGGACGTCCGCGTCGGGTTCACGGCCTCCTACAAGACCATCTCCAACCTGACGTCGACGGCGCAGGTCCAGTATCCCGGTGGGATGTATTACATCTTCAACAACGCGGATTTTGGTTCCGTGCGCAGCGTGGAACTGATCGTGAAACGGGACGTGACGCGCATGGTTTCCGGGTCCTTCAACTACACCTACTCCATCGCCCGGGGCAGCGCGTCCACGCCCCAGGAGCACGCGGAGCAGGTCAGGCCGACCGGCTCCGCCGATCCCGCGGAGAGAGGCTATTTCCCGCTCGCCTTCGACCAGCGGCATACCTTGAAAGCCGTGGTGAACGTGCTCGCGCCCGAAACCGTGCAGCAGCGTGTACTGGGCGTACCGCTTAGGGGATGGGGGATGTCCCTGGTCGGTTATTTCGGCAGCGGCCTGCCCTACACGCCGACCAACGCCCTGCGCGAACGGACGGAAATCGAGCGGAACCAGGCGCGCCTGCCGGCCTTCGCCAACCTCGACTTGCGCCTGAGGAAGCGCTTCAGGGCCGGCCGGTTCGCCTACACGGTGTTCTCGGAAGTCCGGAACGTGTTCGACCGCCGGAACGTCGTCAGCGTCTACGCCAACACGGGCCGTCCGGGGGACGATGGATATACCCTGGAGTCGTTTACCGGCCGGTCGGATGAGTTTGTCCGGCTGCGGCGCCTTTTGAGCCTGGATCCCCAGCAGTACGCCCCGCCCCGGGAAATACGGTTCGGTTTCGAAATCAGTTTCTGAAGTCTCGGCCTCAGAGCGGCTTCGCCCGTTGCACCAGTTGCAGCGGTGCGCCTTCCGGATCGCGGAAGAAGAGCAGGATGTTCTGCCCGGCCCGGACCGGCGGACCTTCCAGCTTAACACCCTTCGATTCCAGCACGGAAACAGCTTCGTCCATGTCATCCACGTTGAAGGCGATATGCACGTGGGCGGTCCGGATGTCGGCGAGTTGCGTGTCATCTCCTTCGGGCATGGAAATGATCTCGATGAAACAGGTGCCGGCGGGATCGCGGACGAAGTAGTAATTCGCGTCGCTTCCCGGGTTGTTGAACTTGAGCGCGATTTCGAAGCCCAGCACGTCGCAGTACCATTTCGCCGCGGCGTCCGTGTCCCGGTAGGCCACGGCTACATGCTCCAGTGAACGTATCTTTACCAAGGAAATGCTCCTTCCTGTTCAGGATTGATCTGTAACCTGCCGCAATCTCAGCGTTCCCGACCACGGGTCGATTGCGACGGGACTCAACATTATTTCTTCACCCGGTGAAGGCCTGCCCTCCGCCTTGACCGCCATCCTCGTTCCGAAATCCGGAAACTCGACCAGGATGTTCCGTTCCCGCGTCTCGAGGACGATCGCCCTGATGTGGACGTCTTTCTGTTGCTCGAGGTGCTTGAGCAACCAGTACCATTCCCGCCTGGCCTGGATCTTGTTCAGTATCCTGCTGCGTTCGAGGGCGGACAGTTCATCCATCATTTCTTCGGCGTCGTAGGCCGGGGGGCCTTCCGCCAGGGCCGTCCGCAACTGCCGCTGAAGGACCAGGTCGGCGTACCGCCGGATCGGCGACGTGATCTGGCAGTAGGTGTCTACGCCCAGCGTGGCGTGCGGACGGGACTTCAGGCTGAGTTCGAGCGGCTTCATTCTTCTCAGTACCAGGAAGCGCCAGACCGCATCGTGCTCCGCCTGTTCAAGGTCGCCCAGGTCGGTCTCGGCCTGGGTACGGTAAATCGCGGGTATGTCGCGGCCGGCCAGGTACGCCGCGGCGGTCCGGTTGGCGAGGATCATCAGTTCCGACACGATGTGTTCGGACCGGGTGGAAGTGTCCCGAAGCACGATCCGGATACGCTTCTCGCCGTCCACTTTGATCGAGACTACGCTGCGTTCCAGGTCGACCGCGCCCTGGTCGATGCGACGCTGGTAAAAGACGTCCACCGCCTGGTTCAGGATCTGCAGCACTTCGGCGTAGGGTTGCTCGATCGTACCCAGCAGCCGGTTGGCTTCGTCGTAGGACAGCCTCGCCCGGTTGACGATCAGGGACGGCATGATCCGGGAATCCAGCAGTTCGAATTCCGAAGACAGCGTGAAGAAGAAACTGATGGCACAACGCCGTTCGCCCTCGAGCAACGCACAGTGGTCCTGCGAGAGGTTGGCGGGCAGCATGGGTATGTGCCGATCCGGCAGGTAGACGGACGACATCCTTTCCCGCGCCGCGAGGTCCAGGACCGAATCCCGGGGCACGAGGTCCGCCACGTCGGTGATATGCACGCCGATCCGGTAGCCGTCCTCGGTCCGTTCCGCGGAGAGGGCGTCGTCTATATCCTGGGTGGATGCATCGTCAATCGACAGGATCGGCAACCCGGTCAGATCTTCCCGGCCGGATTCGGAGGATCGGCAACCCGCGGCGTAATCGAGGACCTCGTCGGAAAACTCGGTCGGTATCTCGTAACGCAGCAGATCGAGATTTTCGTCTTCGTCCCAGAACCCCTTTCGTACCATGACTTCAAAAACGGATCGCTGCGGATCGCCGCCGGCCAGGGTGGGCATTTCCTTCAGCAGGCTGCGCACCTGGTCGATCGCGGCGTATTCGTCGCCCTGAATGACGAAATCCCGGAGGTGGGACAACCAGCGCTTCTGGCGGTTCGTCAGGGACTGAAGGTCCTGTTGCGTTTCGTCCGCGAGCCAGCGGTCGAACCCTTCCCGCTCGGTGCTCACGGCGCGCTGGCGGGCCTCTTTGTCCAGGATGCTTCTGACCTGGTCGGTCGTGCGGGACGTGAAGCCGTTGTCCCGTTCGCAGAAGTACAGGCACTGGCGGCTCAGGTGCAGCTGCATGGCCGCACGCTGCTCGGGCGAGCCGGGTTCGCCCCAGTACAGTTCACCGATGTCTTCCGAGGTGAATACGTTGGGATCGTCTTTGAGGATGTCCCAGACCTCTTCAAGGTCTAAGGAAAGGGCCTGGTCCTCGATTTCCCGCCGGACGGCCAGCATTTCCGGAAGGTCGCGGACCCGGATATCGGTATAGCGCACGATGGGATCGGTGGAGATGTCCATGACCCGGTTGGCCGAGGTCGCCACCTTGAGTTTCTTCCTGGAAACCGCCTGGAGCATACCTATCTGAATGTCCCCGCGATGACGGAAGATGATCAGGTCGCCGATATGCACGGAGTGCTCTTTTCTTTCGGATTCAAGCCGTTTGAACACGCGTGTTTTCATGCATTTATCCTGTGCCCGGACCGGGTCGAAGTCAAGCGAATTCACGGCGGGCGGGTAACCGGTTGACTTCATCCCGCCGATGGGATATCATGCGGGAACCGAGTTGCAACGGCTCGGGGCGCAGGCGATTCGAATGGTACGGGACGTTCATAAATGGACGCGGACTTTGATTCAGGACCAGGTCGATTCGAAAGGGACGAGGATGATATTCGAACAGATCGAGAACGGGGGCGACCGGAACTTCGGTTACCTGGTGGCCGACGAGGAAACCCGGAAGGCGGCGGCGGTCGACCCCTCCTACCGGCCCGAATACTACATACGCCGCGCGGGCGAACTGGACGTGGAACTAACCTGCATCATCTGCACGCATTCCCACCATGACCACGTGAACGGCAACGACCACCTGATCGAGGAACTGGGCCTCGACGTGGTAATGTACCGGGACGCGGAGTATTTCTATGATATTGAAGTCAAGGATGGGGAGATCTTCCGGCTGGGTGAACTCGAGCTGGCCGTGATCCACACCCCCGGCCACTGCGAGGACGGCATGTGCCTCCTGGCGGAAGACAAGCTGATTACCGGGGATACGCTCTTCGTGGGCAAGGTGGGCGGCACGGCCACCGAAGAAGAAGCGCGGAAGGAATTCGACAGCCTGCGGCGCCTGATGGAGCTGGACGACGAAACCGGGGTCTACCCGGGTCATGACTTCGGGGTAAAGCCCACTTCGACAATCGGTTACGAGCGAAACAACAATCCGTTCATCCTGCAGCCCACCTTCGCGGATTTCCTGCATCTCAAGGAAAACTGGCTCGCCTACAAGGAACGGCACAACATCCCGTAGATCTCCGCGAGATCCGGATCATCGCTCGATCCGGGTCGCCCCGCGAGATCCGTATCACCGCACCCGTTCCAGCGCCGATGCGACCTTCCGCACCGCGCCGGCCACGTCGTCGATATCCCCGTCGGTATATTGTTCGTTGAAGGAGAGCATCACGAGTTGTCCGAGCAATTCGCGGGTGCTCGGACACAGTTCGTCCGCATGCTCGAAGGTGCGGTCCGTGTACGGGCTGTAGAAGGGGAAACGGGAGTTCCCGTAGGTCCGGTGGTCCGTGAGCGCCGCCGAACACTGAAAAATCGGATCGCCGATGTACCCGGCACTCGCCCCGATTCCTTCGGCGTTCAACGCTCTGGCGAAAGTTTCATTCGAATACCCGGTGACCCGCATCGGGTAGGACCAGTAACTGTGCGTTGCGCCCGGCGTCACCGGCGCCGGCACGATGCCGTCGAGGTGTTGGATCCCCTTTGACAGCCGGCCGCCAAGCCGGTTCCTCGATGCAACGACCCGGCCGACTTTTTCCAGCTGGGCCAGTCCCACCGCGGAATGCAGTTCCGTGATTCGGAAGTTCATGCCCAGCGGTCCGTACATGCGCGATCCTGCCCGATCCCGGTCGTAGTGCTTGTCCGCGAAGCTCCGCATGCAGCGGCCCAGGGCGTCGTCGTCCGTGATGGTCATGCCGCCGTCCCCGGTGGTCATGTGCTTCGACTGCTGGAAACTGAAGCAGCCGATGTCCCCGAAGGTGCCCAGCAGCCGTCCCCGGTAACGCGTCAGGTGAGCCTGGCAGCAGTCCTCGATGAGCGGAATCCCCATGCGGCGCGAGATCTCCGCCAGGGCCTCCATCCGGCAGGCGTTGCCGAAGAGGTGTATGGCGATGATCGCCCGCGTTCGCGGCGTGATGAGCCGTTCGACGTCCTCCGGGTCCACGGTAAGTGTCTCCGGATCCGTGTCCGCGAAGACCGGCACGGCGTTCTGGTACAGGATGGGGATGATTGTGCCCAGGTCGGTGATCGCGCTCGTGATGATCTCGTCCCCGGGTTCCGGGTCTACCGCGCCGATGGCGACATGCAGGGCCGCGGTCCCCGACGTGGATCCGATGGCGTGCTTCGCACCGTAGGTTTCGGCGAAACGGCTTTCGAACAGCGGGGTGAGTTCGCCACCCCACCGAAAGAGATTCTGGGAACGCAGCGCTTTCGTGACGAGTCGTATTTCTTCGTCGCCGAAGGGCGTCCGGGTGGGAAAGGGGCGGGAGTCCGTATCCCGGTAGGGCGATCCGCCGTGGAGGGCTAACATGGGCTAAAGATCCACCCGATACCGGCACTTCCACTTCGTGTCCCACCGGTAAAGCGGATCGGTCGGGGGAATCGGGACGGTCTCCACCAGCGTGGAACCGATGATCTCGCAGGTCCTTCTGGACGCCGTGTTCTCCGGATTGCAGGTGATCCAGAGCGGGTTGATCCCGTGTGCCCGGGCGAGCGGCAGGATGAGCAGGCAACTGCGGGCGGCCAGCCGGCGGCCTCGATAGGGCGGGTCCACGGAGTATCCGATGTGGCCGGCGTACTTTTCGATGTGCTCCGTGTTGCCTATGCGCAAGGACAGCCTTCCCATCACGGTTGCCGGTTGGTCCGGTTTGTCCGGTCCTTCGATTGTATCCGGGCCGGTCGCCCGCACCATGTCGAAGATGTACTCGGGAACGATGCCGCGCCGCGCGTCGCCCGGCAGCGTCCCGTGGAGCCGCAACCGCAGATCCCCGTCCACAAGCACGCCCGGGTCGCGAAATTGAAACGGGACGTCCTCGACCTTGAATCGGTTCCTGAGCGTGGCAAAAAACAAACTGAAGTTTTTCATCGAGAACGGTGGACATCCCCCGCGACTTCACGGGGAAGGCTGATGGTCCACGCCCCTTCTGCCCGTCAGTATCGGTAATGATCGGGTTTGTAGGGGCCTTCGATGGGGACGCCGATGTAATCCGCCTGGTTCCGGGACAACCGGGTCAGTTTCACGCCCAGTTTCTGCAGGTGCAGCCTGGCCACCTCCTCGTCCAGGTGTTTCGGCAAGGTCGTCACGCCGGTTTCGTGTTCATTGAGCCGCAGGTCGATCTGCGCGATCACCTGGTTGGTGAAGGAACTGGACATGACAAAGGAAGGGTGACCCGTCGCGCATCCCAGGTTCACCAGTCTCCCCTCCGCGAGCAGGAAAACGGCGCGGCCGTCGGGGAATACATACTTGTCCACCTGAGGCTTGATGGCCTGTTTCACGATACCCGGAAATTCGTTCAGTGCGTCCACCTGGATTTCGTTGTCGAAGTGCCCGATGTTGCAGACGATGGCCTGGTCCTGCATGTGCTCCATGTGCTCGACGCGGATGATGTCCCGGTTCCCCGTAGTCGTAACGAAGATCTGGCCCTGGTCCAGCACGTCCTCGATGGTGGTCACCTCGTAGCCTTCCATGGCGGCCTGAAGCGCGCAGATGGGATCGATCTCCGTGATCACCACGCGCGCGCCGAATCCCCGCATCGACTGGGCGCATCCCTTGCCCACGTCGCCGTATCCGCAGACGACGACCGTCTTCCCGGCGACCATGACGTCCAGGGCGCGCTTGAGACCGTCCGCCAGCGATTCACGGCAGCCGTAGAGATTGTCGAACTTGGACTTGGTCACCGAGTCGTTGACGTTGATGGCCGGGAACAGGAGCTTGCCGTCCTCCATCATCTGGTACAGCCTGTGGACGCCCGTGGTCGTCTCTTCGGAGACGCCGCGTATGTTCGCGCTCATATCGTGCCAGAACCGCGGGTTCCGGTCCAGCTGCCGCCGGAGTATTTCGTTGATGATCTGCAGTTCCCGGTTGTCCGTGGGTTCATCCAGGATGGAGGGGTCGTCCTCGGCCTCCACGCCGCGGTGAATGAGGAGCGTGGCATCGCCGCCGTCGTCCACGATCTGCGTGGGGCCGGTTCCGCCTTCGAAGGTCAGCGCCTGCAGCGTGCAGGCCCAGTATTCCTCCAGGCTCTCCCCCTTCCACGCGAAGACGGGAACGCCGTCGTCCGCGATGGCGGCCGCCGCGTGGTCCTGGGTCGAGAAGATGTTACAGGAAGCCCACCGAATCTCGGCACCGAGGGCCCTGAGTGTCTGGATGAGCACGGCGGTCTGGATCGTCATGTGGAGGGAACCCATGATCCGCGTGTCCCGCAACGGCTGTTCGCGGGCGTATTTCTCGCGGACGGCCATCAGCCCGGGCATCTCCTGTTCTGCGATGGCGATTTCTCGGTGTCCCAGTTCCGCCTCAGACAGGTCGGCCACCTTGTAAGGCAGGCCGGAATAGTCGGGCAACTCGATGGTGGTCGGCAATTCCTGCGCCATGTATGCACTCCTTGATTCCGTTTTTAGGTCTGCGATCATCAAAATTCGATCTGAAAATCGCACCTATTATACGAGGTAGTCCTGTTAAATGCAACAACCACGTTACCCAACGCCGGCCGCTTGCGGCGTTCACCGGGAACCATGCCGCACGCCCGGCCCCCGGCGCTTTCTAAAAATCGCTTGATCGCGCTTCCCGCGCGTCTTATAGTCTGTCCCAACCAGAACCATTCAACGCATCGGACGCGGAGGGAAGCATGATCGACCAGGAGTTGCTGGACATACTGGCCTGCCCGGAAACCAAAGAAGAGGTCCGTCTCGCATCCGATTCAGAAGTCGCAACCATCAACGAGATGATCAGGGCGGGCAATCTCGTCAACCGGGGCGGCGAGAAGGTGACGGAGCCCATCGACGGCGGGCTGGTACGGGCCGACGGCAAGTACCTCTATCCCATCCGGGAAGAGATCCCCATCATGCTGATCGACGAAGCGATTCCCCTTTCCACCGAGGCGGACGCATCCTGAACGGCGCCGCGCGGCGCCGAACCGGCCACCTTATCTAACACCCCGCACAGGCAACCGCATGTCCCGTGAATACGACCCTTATGCGCTGCTCCCCGAACATGTGAGAAAACCGCCCACCGACCGGTGGTCGACGATCCGCCAGCTCGGGCCGGGCCTGCTGTTGACCGGTTCCATCGTGGGTTCCGGCGAACTCATCGCCACCACCCGGCTCGGCGCCGAGGTCGGTTTCGTGGTGCTATGGCTCATTCTCCTGAGCTGTGCCGTCAAGGTGCCAGTACAGAGCGAACTCGGCCGCCACGCCATCGCTACGGGCCAGACTACTTTCGTCGCCTTCAACAAAGTTCCGGGACCGCGTCTGCGTGTTTCGTGGCTCGTATGGGGAAGCCTTTTTCTCCTGCTCTGGAGCACGATGCAGGTCGGCGGTATTTTCGGTACGATGAGCCTGTCGCTGGACCTGATCTTTCCAGTCTTCGGAAATACGTCCTGGCTGATCATACTCACTCTGGTCGGCATGGGGCTCGGGCTCGTAGGGCAGTACATGACGCTGGAGCGGATTACCACAATCCTGGTGGCCCTCTTTACCTTCACCACGCTGGCCAGCGCGCTGCTCCTGTTCTGGACCCCCTACGCCGTATCGCCCGGCGTAATCCTCGACGGGCTGCGTTTCGCCCTGCCGCCGGACGGAGCCGTTACGGCCTTCGCCGTCTTCGGCATTACCGGCGTCGGCGCTTCCGAACTCCTGCTCTACCCGTACTGGTGCGTGGAAAAGGGATATGCCCGGTCGGCCGGACCCAGGGACGGCAGCCCGGACTGGCGGGCGCGCGCCCTGGGATGGATCGGCGTAATGAAGAAGGACGTGTGGCTGTGCATGGTCATCTACACGCTGGCCACGCTCGCCTTCTTCTTTCTCGGGGCGGCCGTGCTCCACGCCCAGGGGATGGTGCCCGAGGGATTCGGCACCGTGCAGATCCTCTCCGGCATGTACACCGAAACGCTGGGCAACTGGGCGTTCTACCTGTTCGGCGTAGGCGCTTTCGTAGTCCTCTTCTCGACCTATTTCGTCACCATCGTGGGACAGTCGCGCATGCTGGCGGACGCCCTTTCGGTCCTCGGCCTGGTGACCTACGCGCGGCCGAACGACCGGCAGCGCGTCGTGCGGTTGATCGGCGTCCTGCTGCCCCTGGTTTACCTCGTCCTCTACGTACTGTGGTCCGCGCCGGTCACCATGGTGATCATCGGCGCGCTGATGCAGACGATCCTCTTGCCGGCCATCGGGTGGGCGGCGCTCTACTTCAGCCGAACCACGGCGCGGGAAGCGGGCGTCCCCCCGTCCCGGCTTCTGCTGGTGGCGCTGACGGCCGCCACGCTGATCATGGCGGCTTTCGCGATCTACGCGGTGTGGGTAAGGTTCTAGGCCGGGCGCCTGTCAGGCCATGCCCATATCCTGATCGCGGGTACGGCCCGTGCAGGGACGCGGCCCGTGCAGGGACGCGGCCCGATCAAACCAGTCCCGACTCCCGGTCGCGTGAACGGTTGTCCGGGTCCCGGGATCCGGGCGGTCCGTAGCCACCTCCTCCGGCGGACAGGGCGATGATGCGGTCCCCGGGGAGAATGGGCACTTCGGTTTCCTTAGATTTCAGCATCCGCTCTTTGCCGTTGGACACCACCTTGTATCGGTGCGGCAGGCCCGGCGCGCCGCCGAAGAGCCCGAAGGGCGGGTTGACGACGCCGTCGCCCGCCATGTTCAGTTTGGCCGGCTCGTCCCCCTCGTAGACCATCTCGAACACGGCGCCCAGTCCGCCCCGCCACGTGCCGTCGCCGCCCGAGCCCGGCCGCAGGTCGTTCCGTACGATCTTGAAGGGGAAGCGCTCCTCGGTGATCTCCACGCTGGGGCTCCGGATCGCCCCGGCCACGTTCACCTCGCCCACGCAGGACCAGCCGTCGTACCCCCGTGACGCGCCACCTCCTCCCCGTCCGAAAAAGAAGTGCCAGATGAACCGGCTCCCCGTACGTGGATTGCGCCCGGTGATCGCAAAACGGAGCCTTCGGGAGAACCCCGCGTTCACGGCATCCGGCGCTACCGGGGCCAGCGCCTTGAAGACGGCCTCCACGATCTCCTCCCCGCAGTGGTTGGTGCTCATGCACACCGGTGCCGGCGGGTTCGGGTTCACGATCAGGCCCCTGGGCGCAATGACCTTCACCGGCCGCATGGATCCCTCGTTCTTCGGCACGTCGGATGGCGCCATGTACATGATGGCGACGTGGGCCAGCGAGCGCGTGTTGGCATAGGCGCTGTTGATGAATCCGGTGACCTGGGGACTCGATTCGCTCAGATCAATGGTCATGTGGTCGTCCTGGACGGTGACCTTTGCCCGTATGGGGATCGACTCGGCGTCGAACCCGTCGTCGTCCAGCAGCGTCTCCCCGAAGTACACGCCGTCCTTCCAGCCGCCGATGAGTTGCCGGATCCGCCGCTCCGCGCTGTCCAGGATGGCTTCGACGGACGCCATCAGGCCGTCGGCGCCATAATCGTCGAGCAGTGCCTGCAACCGACGCGCGGCGATCTGTACCGATCCGATCTGGGCGTGCAGGTCGCCGGTGAAGTTCTCCGCGTGGCGCACGTTGACCGCCAGCATGTGCAGCAGGTCCTCCCTGGGCCGGCCCGCTTCATAGAGCCGTACGGGCGGGATGCGAAGGCCTTCGTGGTACAATTCGCTGGCCGAGGGGTTGTAGCCGCCGTGGGTTACCCCGCCGATGTCGCTGTGATGGGCCCGGTTTACGGCGAAGAAGCGCAGGACCCCGTCGCGGAACACGGGATAGATCGCCGTGATGTCCGGCAGATGGCTGCCGCCGAAATAGGGGTCGTTCAGGATGAACAGGTCACCCTCGTTGATGTCGTCGCCGAAGTACTCGCGCACCGCTTCGACCGACGGCGGCAGGGCGCTGATATGCACGGGAATGCCTTCGCCCTGCGCCACGAGCTGGCCCGTCGCGTCGAGGATCGCGGTGGAGAAGTCCCGGCTGGAGTTCAGGATCTGCGACATGGACGTGCGGATCATGACATCCGCCATCTCGCGGGCGATCGATTCCAGGCGGTGGGCCACGACCGAGTGGGTGACCGGATCCGATCTGGCCGGATCCGCGTCCGGCGCGTCGGGTGCGTCCGGCGCGTCCAGCGCATCCAGCGTATCCGACGAATCCGACACCGCGGGAGAAACGGACAGGACCATGCCACCGTAGGGATCGACTTCGAGTCGGTCGCCTTCCTCGACGAGCACGGTGGTGAAATCGGATTCGACGATGGCCGGTCCCTCGATCGCGGTGCCGGGCGCGAGGTCGTCCGCCGCGTAGACGTCGGCCTCGGACCAGGTTCCGGTGTAGACCCGCCGCGTGCCCTTTCGGGTGTTCCCGGTCCCGTCGATCCGTTCCTTAACGGGCAGGTCGACAGACGGCAGTTTCCAGGTGACCGTGGCGCGCAGCGTGACCAGGCGGATCTCCTGGTCGAGCTGATGGTAGGAATACAGGGTCTGGTACCGTTCGTGAAAGAGCGAAGCCCACGCACGTCGTATCGCACCGTCGTCCATCGCAAGGTCCGGGACGGTCACGTTCACCTCGTAGATCTGGTCCAGGTAGCGCATGTCCGCCGTAAACTGGGTGGCGATGTCCTCGTCCGCCAGTCCCTGGTTCCTGAGCCGGGCGATGCCCTGGCCCGCCATCCGGTCCGTCAGGCGTCTTACTTCGTCGAGATCGACAACGTCCAGGCTGGCCGTGAATGACTGGGCGAAGTCGTACCGGAGGTCGGACGCGAGCATGCCGTAGGCCGACAGCACGGGGGCTGCCGAGGGCAGGTAGACTTTGCCGATACCCGTCTTCCGGGCGACCTGACCCACGTGCAATCCCGCCGCTCCACCGAAGGCCAGCAGGGAATAATGCCGGGGATCTCCACCCCGGCGCACGGTCAATAGCCGGATGCCTTCGGCCATGGCCGTGGTCACCACGTCGAGGATGCCGCGGGCCGCGTCCACCGTGGACAGCCCGAGTGGTTCGGCAACGGAGTGCTGCACCGTCCGTTCAGACAGATCGGGAAAGAGGGGGTTCCGTCCGCCCAGGAAATTCCCGGGATCGAGGTAGCCCAGGACCAGGTTCGCGTCCGTAACCGTGGGCTTATCGCCGCCCCGGCCGTAACAGGCCGGACCGGGATCGGCCCCGGCGCTTTGGGGTCCGACGTGCAGGGTTCCTCCGTCGTCCACCCGCGCGATGCTCCCGCCGCCCGCGCCCAGCGTGTGGAGATCGATCATCGGCACGGCGATCTTCCACCCCCCTTCGTAGTGTTCCCCGGAGACCTGGGGATCGCCGGCTTCGATCACTGAGATATCCGTGCTCGTTCCGCCCATGTCGAATCCGATGAGATCGCCTTCGCCGATCAGCCGGCCGTAGGCAACGGCCCCGCTGACCCCTCCGGCCGGTCCAGAGAGTATGGCCTGCACGGCCTGCCGTGCGGCGACGTCCAGCGGCGTTACCCCTCCGTTGGACGTCATCGTGAGGATGTCACTCGCGAGGCCCAGGCCGGACGCTTCCTCCTTCATGCGTTCGAGATACCTGGCGTAGACCGGACCCACATAGGCGTTCACGGCCGTGGTACTCAGGCGGTCGTATTCCTTGATCTGGGGCAGGATCTCGGAGGAGAGCGAGAGGTACAGTTCCGGGTGCCGCTGCCGGATGCGTTCGCCGACGAGCCGTTCGTGCGCCGGGTTCAGGTAGGAGAAAACCAGGCAGACGGCGACGGATTCCACGCCGGCCCGCGCGAGTTCGTCCAGTATCCCGTCCAGCGCCTCATTATCCACAGGCGCTTCGACGGCGCCGTCGGAGCGGATTCGTTCCGCCAACGTATGCCGCAGGGGCCGCGGAACCAGTGGCTCGACGGGGGTCATCCTCAGATTGTACCGGTCTTCTTTCAGCCCTTCCCTGAGCGCCAGCAGGTCCCGGAAACCCTCGGTGGTGATCAGGCCGACCCGGGCGCCCTTGCGCTCCAGGAGCGTGTTGGTCGCGACGGTCGTGCCGTGAATGAACAGCCGGGTCCGGGACATCAGTTCGGCCGCGGAGAGGCCGTGGGATTCGGCGATATCACCGAGTCCGTTCATCACCGCATTGGACGGCGCCTGGGGCGTCGACGCCGTCTTGAAGTAGCGCGGCGCGGTATCGCCTTCCACCACGACAAAATCCGTAAACGTCCCGCCGACGTCGATGCCTATGGAGATGGGCGGTTTCGAGGCGTCCGGTGAATCGGCGTCCGGTCTCGTGGCGTCCGGTCTCGTGTCGTCGGGACTCGCGGCGTCGCTGGCATGTTCGTTCATTTCGAATCTCCGGACCGGTCCGTGTTGACGCAACACGATCGGCATACTATACTGTGCTATACCGTTCAGGCGAAATCGGAAAACGCACTTTCTCCATACAGTAATCCCACAACCAAGTCCATGAATCCGTCCCGCATTTTCGAACAGAACGCGCAGTGGATCAAGCGAAGACTGGGCTCCGATCCCGGTTATCTCGATCGGCTGTCGCGGCCGCAGCAGCCCGGCATTCTCTACATCGGATGCTCGGACAGCCGGGTGATGCCCGAAGCCTTCATGGGCGCCGGTCCGGGTGAGGTCTTCGTCCACCGTAACGTGGGCAACCTGGTCTCACCCCTGGACCCGAACACGGGTTCCGCCGTCATCTACGGGGTCGAGCATCTGAAAGTCGGGCATGTCGTGGTGTGCGGTCACTACGACTGCGGCGCGGTAAAGGCGGTGTTGCAGTCGGAAGACCTCGGCTCGCTCGAGCCCTGGCTTCGGAACCTGAGAGCGGTTTCCCGGCGCCATCAGTCGGAACTGGAAGCCCTCCCCGATGCGACGGACCGCTGCGACCGCCTGGTCGAACACAGCGTCCGCGCGCAGTGCGCGAACATCCTTGAGTTCCCCGAAGTGCAGGCGTCGATCAGCGAGACCGGCCTGCAGGTGCATGGCTGGGTCTTCGACCTGCGCAGCGGCAGGATCGTGGACCTGAACGTAGATCGCGGATGATGCCGGTCTCCTCGGACACCGATTAAGCCGAACGAACGGTGGACGGGCATCCCCGCCACAGGCACTCAGGCCGATCCCGCCTGCTTCCGCAATACCTTGCCCGGCAGCGCGCCGGTGTGTTCCCCACCGTCAATGACGACCGCGCCGTTGACCAGGACGCTTTCGATGCCCTGCGCGTACTGATGGGGGTTCATGAAATCAGCTTGGTCGATGACCGTGTCCGGATCGAACACTACGAGATCGGCGACCAGGCCCACGTCGATCCTGCCGCGGTCGGCGAGTCCCAGCCGCTGGGCCGGCTGGCCGGTCATCTTGTGCACGGCGGTGGGCAGGTCGAACAGTCCCTCTTCGCGGCAGTACTTGCCGAGCACTCTGGGAAAGGTCCCGTAGTACCGGGGATGAGGCGTGGTTTCGCTCAACGGGCCGGAGACGGCTGCGGCCCCGCCGTCCGAGGCGACCATGACCAGCGGA
Source organism: Gemmatimonadota bacterium (assembly GCA_009835325.1). NCBI lineage: Bacteria > Pseudomonadati > Gemmatimonadota > Gemmatimonadota bacterium. The sequence goes on from VXWP01000027.1 coordinate 33,173, forward strand.
TGGGTCAGTACGGAAGTGATCTCCTCCTCGCTCATGCCGAACCCGACCATGCCCACGCTCCCGTTCTCCGCGATGAGCAGTTCCCGCACGAACTCGAACGGGTCCTGACCGCTTCGCGCGACGATCTCGGACACCCGCCGGCCTACGTAGTCCTGGTTTTCCGCCCTGCCGACCGAAGTAATCATGACGGCGCTCCAGTCCCCCAGCATATCGACCTTGTCGACGGCCGCCCGTCTCATGGCGGGCAGGACGTCCGGTGACTGCAGACGGCCGACGAACGCCTCGGCGCCGCCCGCGCGGAAGCGGGTAGGAAACAGGTTCTGCAGTGTCGTGGCGTAGGCGATATAGGGATACCTGTCGAGGGTGATGTCCATCCCCTCGCCGATCGCCTGTTCAATCATGTCGAAGCATACCGCGACCTTGTCCCGGTTCCGCCTGCCCGAAGCCTTGAAGTGGGCGATCTGGAGCGCGATCTCGGCTTTTCGTGCGGTGCTGATCGCTTCGGTCACGGCTTCTACGAGGAAATCGTCCTCGTTGCGCATGTGAGTCGCGTAGAACCCGCTGTAGCCCGCCGCCACCCGGCCGAGTTCGGCGATCTCATCCTCATCGGCAAAACTGCCGGGCGTGTATTCGAGCCCGGACGTAAGGCCCCAGGCCCCTTCCGACATGGCCTGGTCCACGAGGTCCTTCATCGCATCGACCTGGCGCGCGCTGGCCGGCACGTTCTCGTACCCCACGACGTATCCGCGTATGGTGCCCTGGCCCGCGAGCGAGATGAAATTGAGACCGATGCCCTGCTGTTCGAGGGTGTTGAAAAGCCCCGTGAAATCCGTCCATCCTATGTCCACGCCGTAACGCCGTCCGTAGCCGTTCTGCAGCGACCTGAGCCGCGCGTCTGTCAGCGGGGCCAGCGAAGAACCGTCCTGGCCGGCCACCTCCGTGGTCACGCCCTGCCGGATCTTGCTTTCGGCCCTGGGATCGACCAGGAGCGAAAGGTCGGTGTGGGAATGGATGTCGATGAATCCAGGGCAGACGATCTTGCCTGTGGCGTCTATCGTATTCCTGCCGGAACCCTGGACAGGACCGATCAGGACGATCCGGTCTCCCTCGATGGCTATGTCGGCGACCACGGGTGCTGCGCCCGTCCCGTCGATGACTTGTCCCCCTCGGATGATCACGTCGTAACGCTGGGCGATCGCACAGCCGTCCAGCATCGTGGACAGGCCGCCAACTGCCGCGCCGGCGCCCGCCAGGCTTGTTCTCCTGAGAAAGTTGCGTCTGGACCAGTCCATGATTGCGCTCTTTTCGTTAGTTGGTCATCCGGATCTTCAGAGCCCGATCGTGAAGATGCTGCTTGATGGAATCCACCGAATAGTGACCGTAGTGCAGCATGGAAGCCACCAGGGCCGCGTCGGCCCCGCCTTCCGTAAGGGCGTCGTAGAGGTGCTCCGGCCTGCCGCCGCCGCCCGATGCGATGACCGGGATGCCCACGTTGTCGGCGATCATCCGCGTGAGTTTCAACTCGTAGCCTTCGAGCGTGCCGTCCGCGTCGATGGAGTTGACGACGATCTCGCCGGCGCCGAGGGCCTCGCCGCGCCGCGCCCATTCGAGGGCGTCCATGCCGGTGTCGCGCCGGCCGCCGTGGGTCACGATCTCGTAGCCGGACGGCAGGGATCCGGAACCGGCCGCCTTGATGTCCATGGAAAGTACCACGGCCTGAACCCCGAAGGCGTCGGCCGCCTCGGAGATGACCCCGGGATTGCCGACGGCCGCCGTATTCAGATTGACCTTTTCCGCGCCGGCTTCCAGCACCTTCCGACAATCGCCGACCGACCGGAGGCCGCCGCCCACCGAGAAGGGGATGAACACCTGCCGGGCAACTTCCTCCACCACGTCGAGCATGATGCCGCGCTGGTCGCTGGATGCCGTGATGTCGTAGAAGACGAGTTCGTCCAGGCCGGCTTCGTAATACCGCCGCGCCGCGGAGACCGGATCGCCGATGTCCTTCGTGTCGACGAACCGAACGCTCTTGACCAGCCGGCCGTCACGCACGTCCAGGCAGGAAATGAGCCGCTTGCTCAGCATGGATTCCCGTCCCAGCTCGCGAATTCGCCCAGGATCTTCAAGCCCACGGGACCGCTTTTCTCCACGTGAAACTGGGCTGCCACGATATTGCGCCGGCCGATTACAGCCGCGAACTCCACGCCGTACCGGCTCCTCGCAAGCACGTCCCGCTCCTCGCAGGGGGCGGGAAAATAGGAGTGTACGAAATAGACTTCGTCGCCCGGCCTGACGTGACGGAGCACGGGGTGCGCGCGGTCGACCCTAAGTGCGTTCCACCCCATGTGCGGCACCTTCAGGGTGTCGTCGTCCGGCCGGAACCTGAGGCACCGGCCGCCGATCAGGTCCAGGCACGGCAGATCGGTTTCCTCGGAACCCGAAAGCAGGATCTGGCAGCCCACGCAGATCCCCAGGATAGGCGTCCCCCGATCGGCGGCCGATATGAGCGCTTCGTCGAGCCCCCGTTTCCGCAGCGTCTCGAGGGCGGAATGGGCATGCCCCACCCCGGGAAAGACGATGCGCTCCGCCCGGACCAGTTCCTCCGGATCCGACGTGATGACCGAAGCCACGCCCAGGTGATCCAGCGCTCTTTTCACCGAGGTCTGATTCCCGGCGTCATAGTCAACGATGTGAATCATTAAATGTGGATCATTTGAACGTACGTTCTTCGGGGTGGTCAGGAGGGACAGAATACGATCCTGGCGCATGTTGGCCGCATGTCCCTAGTAATCCGATTGCGCCCGTTTTGTCAAGGGAAAGATGGCTCCGCGGGCTCGCCGGGGGACGGCCCTGGAAGAGGATTCGATCGTTGACATCGCCGGGTGTCGTTTCTATACTGGCTTGGTGCTTCTTCACGCCGTCGCCGCCGCGCCGGATTGAAGGCGAAAACGGCGGAACCAGCTCACTGAAATCCATCCTGAGGATTTGAGAACCAGATGCTCTTCAATACCGAGCGGGCCAGGGCGTACATGCGGGATCGCGGGCTCGACGGACTGATCGCGACCTCGCCCGTGAATATCACCTATTTCACGGACTACTTCATCTGGATCGACGGGCTCATGAAGGCGTACATGGTCCGGCCCGGCGCATCGGCGGATCTGGCGCAGGGGTACGCCCTGTTTCCCCTCGAGGGCGAACCCGCGCTGGCGGTGACCGGCGCGATGCTGGCCGTCAACGGCGTCGACCTGTGGGTGAAGGACATGCGGGTCAGCGGCGATTCCGGGCTCGACTGGTCCCTGCCGCCGAGGCCGTTGTCCGACCGGATGGACCGTGTTTTCCACCTGCTGCAAGGTACTCCGGACTACACCACGACCACCCAGGCCCTCGTCGGGGCCCTGAGCGACCGGGGACTTGCCGAGGGCACGCTGGGCGTGGAAGCCGACGGCCTGACCGCCGACCGGTACCGGCAACTGAAGGAGGCGCTGCCCGATGCGCGGCTGCTGGATTGCTCCAACCTCATCCGGCTGCTTCGCATGGTCAAGACCGGGGACGAGATCGACCGGCTCACGCAGGCGGCAGAGATCAGCGAAACGGCGGCCATGACGGCCATGGAACAGGCGCGGCCGGGAGACAACGTGCAGGATGTCGTTCACCGGTTCAGGGCGGAGTTGGGTGCCCGGGAGGCGGACCTGGACCACTTCGCCTTCGGAGTCCACGGGCTCGGCATCGCGACGGAACCGGACTTCATCCTCGGCGAATCCGACGTGGAGTACGTGGACTGGGGATGCCGGTACCGGTCCTGCTATTCGGACACCGGGACCACCTTGGCCATGAGGCCGCTGTCGGACGACATGCAGGTCCGGTTCGACACGCTCCGCGCGTCCATGGACGCCGGCCTGGCCGCGATTCGGCCCGGCGTTAAATCCTCGGCGGTACAAGCAGCCATGCAGGAAGTCGTCGACGAAGCGGGTCTTTCCATGTATCCCCATGGCCACGGGGTCGGCATGGAAGTGCGGGACTATCCCGTCCTGTCGCCGGACACCGGCCTGCGGATCTCGGACGACTGTGTCGACGTACCTTCGGATCTGCCCATTGAAGAAGACATGGTGCTCAACGTGGAAGCGCCGCTGTGCCTGGCCGGGGTCGGATCCCTGCACCTGGAACAGTCCGTTGTTGTGACGGCGAGCGGATCCCGTCCGCTCACGGAGCAGCGGAGGGACGGACCGGTGTTTCCCCAGGGCGCGTCGGGGCAGGAGTAGGGCGAAACAGAATCGGCGGCAACCTCCCATGAAAATCACCACAATCACGTTGCATCAGCCCGCGGGCCTGCTTCGTCTGGTGACCGGCGAAGGGTTCGAGGGATATTGTACCGGGATCACCGCCACAGGATACGACGTAGAGCGCGCGGCATCGATCGTGGTGGGATCGAATCCCCTGGATCGGGAACGGACCTGGTGGGCCTTACGGGATTTGGACGAAGGACTGCCGCCAGCTCTTCGCGCCGGGATCGACGTCGCACTCTGGGATCTCTCCGCCAAGATCGCCGGACGGCCGCTCTTCCGGCACCTGGGCGGGTTCAGGGACCGGGTTCCGGTCTGCCGGGCCAGCACCGCAGGAGGCACCACAGCCGCAACGGGAGACCCCTCAGGCGATGCGGACCCCTCCGGACCGGAGATCGTCAAGGAAGCGAAAGACGCTCAGCAGGCCGGATTCAAAGCCTACCGATTCGGCGCGATGGCGGATGAGAACACCCTCGTCCAACTGGTTCGCGAGGTGCGTGCGGCCGTGGGACCTGATTTCCCGCTGATCCTCGACGGCCGGGCCCTGTGTGTAGTCGATGAGGCTATACGGATTGGCCGGGTGCTCGACGAGGCGGACTATTTCTACTTCGACCGGCCCCGTCCCCGAAACGATCACTCCGGTGGGAAGCAGGTAGCCGGCGAAATCGATACACCGACCACCGCGGAAGTGCGCAGCCCCATCGAGGCGTCCCAGGTCATGACGGTCCAGTCCGCCGACCACATCCGAACCAGCGTACGGAGCGCGGGCGGGATCACGGACGTGTTGAAGACGGCCCGTTGCGCCGAAGCGTTCGGAGCGTACTGTCACCTTGAGGGTGCCGGGATCAGCGACGGCTTTGCCCATATACATCTCGCGGGTTCGCTCCGGAATATGCCTTTTATTGAGATGTCGAGGCATGAGGTCGCACCGCCGTTCGTCCTGAACCCGTTACAGATCGAAGACGGCCTCGTCCATTTGCCCGATCTGCCGGGCCTCGGCATGGAAATCGACCAGGACGCGGTCATGGACATGACCTCGGAACGGATTGAAGCCTGATACGGTGCGCGCCGACTGAATAACCGGTGCGGCCGTCTGAATAACGGCGGTCCACTGATCAAGGAACCCTCATGCAGATCCGGAACGTCAAATGCTACGTGCTGAAGGATGAACCCGAAACGCGCCGGGAGAGCAGCGCGGACCGGGGCAGCATGGCGCCTGTGCCGCCGGGGGTCTCCGGGCTGTTTACCCATGATCAGGGTTTCGGCGCCGGCGCGCCCGACGGATATACCTTCACCGGAGACGGACCGGAACCTAAGTACCGTCTGGTGGTCCGCCTCGTCACGGATGGTGATCTGGACGCCTTTGCCGACTATGGCACGGGTTTCGATCCACGGGAACTGGAATGGCAGGGCCGCCAGTTCCTGGCCCGCTACGCCCACATGCTCATCGGTGTGGACGCCTTCGACCGGGAATGCGTGTGGCAGCGGTTCTGGATGGCCCAGCGCTTCATGTATACGGGAAGAGGGCTATTGGATACGATCGACCGGATGTTGTGGGACCTGGCGAGCCGGAGCGCCCGTCTCCCCATCTACAAGCTGCTTGGCGCATGCCGAGAAAGTGTGCCCGCCTACTGCAACGTGGGCGGCCGCACCATCGACGATCTGGTGGCCCACGCGGTGCAGCGCGTGGAAGAAGAGGGATTCATCGGCTGCAAGGATCATTCCTACCGAGGGGTGAAGGCCAACGGGGAAATGGCCGTCAAGTTACGGGAAGCGCTCGGTGATAACATCATGCTCTTTCACGATCCCGTCGAGTCGTACACCTACGAAGAGGCCGTGAAAATCGGGCGCATCATGGAGAAGTGCAGTTACCGGTGGATCGAAGAGCCCCTGCAGGACTACGACATCCTTGGTCTGAAGAAACTGTGCGCCACCCTTGACCTCCCGGTCCTGACCCTGGAATGGATCGGCGCCATCGGGGGACAGCCGTACAACACGGCGCCGTACCTGGCGATGCAGGCCGCCGATATCGTCCGGCAGCGGGGCATCGGAATCACCGGACAGATCAAGCAGGCCCAGTTGGCCGAGAGCTTCGGCGTGGAGGTGCACGGAGGTGATCCCCACGTCATCCTGGCCATCGGAAACGACCCCGTCTTCGAGGCCTTCATGGGGCTGCGGCCACGCCCGCCTGACGAGGAACTCGACTGCCGGGGCACGCTCGTCGTGGAAGACGGCGCCATGTCCATCGCCTGGAGCGACCGTCCAGCGCCGGAACCGGACTGGGACGAAATGGCGCGGAGCGCGGTCGCGGTGATCTGAAATTTGACGCCGGAAGAATGCTTGACAGCATATTTTGCTATCATTAGTTTTCTGGTGTCAACCAGACAGAAAAGGAGGCCGCGATGAGTACCACTGTCACTGTCCGCGGCATTGATCCGGCGGACAAAGCCTGGCTCAAACGAGAGGCGCGACAAGTCGGCGTGTCTATGGAAGAATTCATCCGTCATATGATCCGCGAGAAGCGTGCAAAGGCTGAGCACCGCGCATCGCCTTCCGAGGCTTTCAAGCGGTATTTCGGGCCCGAAAACGGGGTCGAGCTACCGGAGTCCGGGCACTATGCATACCGTAAGGTCGAGTTCGCAAGTGAGCGTGAGACGTGAACACTCCTGTTGCCTGGCTCCTCGATGCGAATGTCATTTCAGAAATGATGCGCCCACATCCAGATCCACGTGTCGCTGCGTTTCTGGATAAGATCGCCGACCAGGGGATTGGTCTTGCATCCATTACGGTCTGGGAGATCCTCAATGGCATTGGCCTTCTCGATGCCGGACGGAGACGTGAAGCCCTCGCCGATCGATTTCAAAACCTGCTCGATGACCTCTTTGAGGATCGGATATACGATTGGACCTTGAACGACGCTCGAGAGTGTGCCCTCATAATGGAAGCTAAGCGACGGCGGTGCGAAGCGTTGGAGTACCATCTGCCGGACGCCTTTC